>NZ_JAWLVJ010000002.1:0-253889 GCF_033100395.1 Terasakiella sediminum
TCAAATTACGCATAGACTTCTCCTCATAAAAAGAAGTCTTGAATCACATTCTACGCAATTTGTAAATCCACTTTGTCAACAGGACCTAGGTGATACGTTTATAGCCTTTATTGTTGCTCCTGCAATTGCATCGGTGATTGCAATCAGCTATTTGCTTTTTATTGGCCATTTTATATACGACTATTCGGTTGCCGGGCTCCTTTTAATAACTCCCTTTTTTTATCCCTTTTTTCTGATCATCACTTTAGCGGTTGGGCTGCTGCCTTATTTGTTTTTACGGTTACTTAGAATAACAAATCTATATGCTTTAATTATAGTTGGAGCACTTTTGGGTGTTTATATTGAATCTGGTTTTCAAGATTCAGGTCTGGTTCCATTTAAGAATTATGAGACTTGTGTCTTGGGTGGCGTTACATCTTATATTGTCTGGTTGCTGACGATTAGAGAAACAAACTGGTTTAAAATATAATTCAATTTTTAAATTCTTGCCACAAAGGCAATAAGCAATGGCAATGCAGGGAGCAGCCTCGAAATTAAATTTCCAATAGCACCCTCTCCACTAGAAATATTTCCTGCAACAAGTGAGAGGTGAAGGGAACAGAGGTTCAGGGACGATTGAAAAGGTTGTACCGAAAAGTGAATGGAAAAATGATAATGGGAAATTATAAGAGATTTGGACTATGATCCTTTTATCATTTTTTAAGTGGGCCCTTAACACATGACACTTCTTCTCTTCTACCTCGCGTTGGCAATCGGGGTTTCGTTTATTTGTTCTATTTCTGAAGCGGTGTTGTTATCTATCCGCCCGTCCTATATTGCGTCTCTGGATCAGGAGAGCAAGACGGCGAAGGTACTGACTACCTTGCGCGGCAAACTGGATCGACCATTGGCCGCCATTTTGACCGCCAACACCATTGCCCATACGGTGGGGGCTGCGGGTGTGGGGGCGCAGGCTGCTTTTGTATTTGGCAATGAATATCTCGGTGTGATCTCGGGCATTCTCACCTTCCTGATCCTGGTGTTTTCCGAAATTATCCCCAAGACGCTGGGCGCGGTTTACTGGCAGCAACTGGCACCAAGTTTTGGACGGTTGATCCATTGGATGACCATCCTGCTGTTTCCCTTTGTCTGGTGTTCTGAAAAACTCACTCGTTTGATTGCGCATGATGACGGCGGGGCTTTTGCCGTTAGTCGCAATGAAGTTCGCGCTATGATCGAGATGGGCCGTGAAGAAGGGGTCTTGAGTTCCAAAGAGCACAAAATTGCAAGCAATCTGATGAAGTTACGACATATGAGTGTGCGCAATATCATGACGCCACGCCCGGTGATTTATTCCGCATCAGATGACATGTCGGTGCAGGCATTTTTTGTGGATAAGGCGGATGCGCCCTTTTCACGTATTCCGGTCTATGGGCAGGACCGGGATGATATTCTGGGCTATGTCTTGAAAACAGACCTGCTGGTCGCCCAGGCCCGTGATGAGTTTGAGCGCAGGCTTTGCGAATTTCGCCGTGACTTTCTGGTCATCCCGGATACCTCAACCGCGTCCAAAGTTTATGATGAACTGATGCGTCATAAGGTTCATATTGCATTGGTGGTGGATGAATATGGCACGGTGCAGGGGCTGGTAACGCTGGAAGATGTCGTGGAAACCATGGTCGGATTGGAAATCACCGATGAATCGGATGCCATTGAAGATATGCAGGCTCATGCCCGCGATAAATGGCGCACCCGCATGAAAAAAATGGGTGTGGAAATGGATCACGAGACACTATAGAGCCTCTCAGGTCGTTATTGTATGAACGGTGTGGTTGTTAAGTTAACTTCTTATAAGAAAAAAGTTGACGGAACAACTTCAAGAAGAAAAGATGTCTCCTCTTATAAAAAACATGATAGGGGTAGATAGATGGCTAAGGGTAAAATTATTCTGGCAAACAAGTTCTCTCAGATGAAACGGGAAGCACCGGTTGGCTTTTCATGGACCACATTATTCTTTGGTTTTTTTCCAGCACTCTTTCGGGCTGACTGGAAATGGTTCTTGATCATCCTGATTTTGAATCTTGTGACCTTTGGTCTGTCCGGTTTTGTTTTTGCCTTCCTGTATAACAAGCTGCACATCAAGGAACAGCTTAAAGGTGGTTTCCTGTTAACGGGCGCTACATATACCGATGATATGGCCATCGTTGCTGGTGATCTGGATATGCCACTGTCTGTGCTGATGGGCGAAACTGCAGAAGAAGCACCGCAAATTTCCAGTTCTGCTGCTTAATTAAATAGCGCATAAAAACAAAAAAGGTCCCCGCCAAGAGGACCTTTTTTTATGCATCGGTGATAGAGAAGGGTAGTCTCTATCTGTTTTTTAGCGACCCATGCGAACAGCAGCTTCGATGTCAGCGCGGCGCAGACCCATGTCAGCCAGTTGTTCGTTGCTGTGTGCGTTCAATTCGCGAATGGCTTTGCGAACTTCCAGTTCGTGCAGAACAGTTTCGATCAAAGCTTTGAAGAAGTTTTTAGGGGCGTTGAAGTTAGAACCTGAAGTGTGACCTGCAGGGATGTTGTTCATTGTAACAGCAGTCATGGCGATATTCCTTAAAATCTCTATTCCCAAAAGTAGTGAGCCATTGAGCTCTGGGGCCGGGGTATACGCCTGTTGCACCTGCGAAGGGAGTGCTGTTTTTCCCTATCAGATATGCAAAAAACGCATGCAATAAAATGCTGTTTATTGACTCTTTTGTGATAGAAGTTTTGAAAAAGCCGCCATTGTGACCAAGATATTCGAATAATCTACGAAATGGGTAAATGTCCTGTCTTTACAAGGATTATCGTTTCCTCCTTGACGAAGGGATAATGCTGGCTCATATGCGGACTTCTGAGCCACGAATCTTTCGGATATTCCCCATGTTCATCCATGAAGGTGCCAGACAGAACGAGGATTTCTTCCCCGCCAAAATGACGATGCGGTTGGAAGGTTTCATTGGCGGGCCATTTCACCAAGGCGACATGTTCATGTTCAAACTCATGTAACGGCATGACTTGCAGACCCCCAATGCCCGGCAACCAGTCTGTTTTTTGAGTATCGACGCGCACGGATGCCAGATCACGATCATCAAACTGATTAAGTTTCACAAAGATGGTGCAGCCGTCTTTACTGAAGGGGGCATGACTGCTACCCGGCGGGTTGCGGATATAGGTGCCGGGGCCGAAATCACCTGTCTCATCACTAAAGACACCGTCCAGCACCAGAATTTCTTCGCCGCCCGGATGGGGATGGGTGGGGAAGGCAGAACCGGGTTCGTACTTTACAATACTGGTGACATGGCCGCTTTCGGCTTCTTCGCGTTCGAACGGTTTTCGCCAAACGCCGTGGGCCGGGCTGGCAATCCAATCCATTTTATGGCTTTCAATTACGATACGTTCGCCTAAATTCATATTGAGCATGGTGTTGTTCTTTCAAATTAAATGCTGTTTGAAAGAAATTTGGCGCTTATTCCCGCAGATATCCAGTGGGTACTTTTTGGTAAGGCAGGTACAAATCGGTACATCTTTATGGAAATAAACGATAAAAAATATTTAAGGGTGCGCACACCGGATCAGTCCGCCCGCATGGTGGAAACGATTTTCGGCTGTAAATGGTCTTTGACGGTCTATCAATTGCTGGCTGATGGCATTAATCGCCCCGGCGAAATGGTGCGCGCGGTTGAGGGATTATCCACCAAAGTGTTAAACGATTGCCTGCGTAAAAATCTGGAATTCAACATTCTGGAAAAACAAATTTTTAACGAAACCCCGCCCAGGGTGGAATATGGCGTCACCGATTTTGGTCACAAGTTTATCGCTGTTTTGGATGAGGTAAGGAAACTACAGGCCGAACTTGATGGATCAGAGGGGCAAAGCTGATGCATATCCTTCTGATCATCCTGTTTGTTGCACTCATCGTCGGGCCCAGCCTGTGGGTCAAAATGGTGATCCGCCAGCATTCCAAAGACCGCAGCGACTATCCCGGCACGGGCGGCGAATTTGCCCGTCATATTCTGGACCAGTTGGGTTTGCAGCACATCACGGTGGAGCCGACCAATCGGGGGGATCATTATGACCCGATGGAAAAATCCGTGCGGCTGAGCCCGGCGCATTTTGACGGTCGATCTTTAAGTGCGGTTGCCATTGCCGCCCATGAAGTCGGTCATGCTATTCAGGACCGTGATGACTATAAGCCCTTTGTTAAACGCCTGAAGATGGTGCGCATTGAACAGTTTATGGTGCTGGGCGTGCGGTTTTTAAGTCTGATCCCGCTGGCTGGCGCGGTCTTTAGCGGGGTGCCGCAATTTGCTTTTTTGATCCTGTTGTTCTTTATCATGACCGGGGTTGTCGCATTTGGCGTGCGGCTGATCAATCTGGATGTAGAATTTGATGCGAGCTTTAACAAAGCCCTGCCGATTCTTGAAAATGGCTATCTTCCACCTGAAGATTTACCTGCTGCGCGGACAATTTTGCGCGCCGCAGCATTAACTTATCTGTCTGGAGCATTGATTATGATTCTGCGATTGCTGTTTCTGCGGCGTTGATTTTCAACAAAATGCTTTAATTTCAACCTCCTCACGATTTGTTAACTAGTTTCTTCCATGATGCATGAGTTAAGAAGTAGAAAAATTGCAAAAAAAATGCGTGCGACTCGGTATAAGCACTAGCATTGCGTTGCATGACTTCTTATAAAGGTTAATCGGTTTTTCGGATGATGATTCGAAGGGCTATTTGGTGAATTTCAGGCTTGGCCTATAAAGTAAAAGTTGAGGCACAATGTTTTCAAAACTGTTCGGCGTTCTGTCCGCTGACATGGCGATCGATTTAGGTACGGCAAACACACTTGTGTATGTCAAAGGTAAAGGGATTGTTCTGAACGAACCTTCCGTGGTTGCCATTGCTGATAATATGGGCAAAAAACAGGTTCTGGCCGTTGGTGAAGAAGCCAAGATGATGCTGGGTCGTACACCTGGTAACATTCAGGCCATTCGCCCCTTGCGCGACGGTGTGATCGCGGATTTTGAAATTGCGGAAGAAATGATCAAACACTTCATCCGTAAAGTTCATAACCGCCGCTCGTTTGCTGCGCCATTGGTTGTGATTTGCGTTCCATCGGGTTCCACCGCTGTTGAGCGCCGCGCCATTCAGAATTCTGCGGAAAACGCGGGCGCCCGTAAAGTTATGCTGATTGAAGAACCCATGGCCGCTGCCATCGGTGCAGGCCTGCCTGTGACAGAACCGACTGGCTCCATGGTTGTTGATATCGGTGGCGGTACCACGGAAGTGGCCGTTCTTTCTTTGGGTGGTATCGTTTATGCCCGCTCCGTTCGCGTCGGTGGTGACAAGATGGACGAAGCCATCATTGCTTACATTCGTCGCTCCCATAACCTGCTGGTGGGTGAAGGTACAGCGGAACGTATTAAGAAAGAAATCGGGTCTGCCTGTCCGCCAGAAGATGGCGAAGGCCGCACGATGGAGATCAAAGGTCGTGATCTGATGAACGGTGTGCCAAAAGAACTGGTCATTTCAGAACGCGAAATCGCAGAAAGCCTGACCGAACCGGTTGGCGCGATCATCGAAGCCTGTAAAGTGGCGCTGGAAAATACAGCCCCTGAACTGGCAGCCGATATTGTTGATAAAGGGATCGTGCTGACGGGTGGTGCAGGCATGCTGCGCAACCTTGATTTTGTGCTGAGACATTCCACAGGCCTGCCGGTCTCCATTGCGGATGACCCACTGTCCTGTGTGGCATTGGGTACAGGACGCTCGCTTGAAGAAATGAAAAAGCTCAAGCACGTACTGTCCTCAATGTACTAACATTTAAAACGCTCTGGTTTTTTCAGGGCGTTTTAGCTTTTTGGATGAAGGAAGACTTTTTTGGTGAAACAAGGGCCAGGGGCACCGACACGGGTAGACGTGATCCGAAATCTGCTGCAGAGATTTGCATATCTCGGGCTGATTTTGGCGGCGTTTGGCCTGATGATGTTGGGGAAAGCCGAAACGGTCATTGTCGAAGAAGTCCGCGCGCGCATCAATGATGCTTTCGCCCCCATCCTTGAAGCCATTGCAGAACCTGCTGAAACCGTGCGCAGCTATTTGGATGAAGGCCGCCAGCTTCTGGAACTTCACGAAGAAAACCTTCGCCTGACCGAAGAAAACAAACGACTGTTGAAATGGCAGACCGTTGCCCGTCAGGTCGAAGCAGAAAATGTGGTCATGCGTGAGTTGCTGAACTTTCAGGCCGGACCGGAAGCCTCTTATATCGCTGCACGCGTCATTTCTGATGACGGTGGTACATTCTCTGAAAGTGTGCTGGTTTATGCCGGTGTGCGCGAAGGGGTAAATAACGGGCAAGCTGTTGTGACTGGCGAAGGCCTTGTGGGCCGCATCGCTGGTGTGGCGCATCGTTCCGCACGCGTTCTGCTGATTACGGATTTGAACAGCCGTATCCCGGTGATGATTGAAAGTTCGCGTGCTCGTGGCATTCTGGCCGGGCGCAACGAAGACAAACCGATTTTGACTAAACTGCCCCCAGGGACCATTGTCTCGCCGGGGGACCGCATTGTGACGTCCGGTCATGGCGGGGCTTTCCCGCAAGGTATCCCTGTCGGGCTGATCTCGGTTGTGGACGATGCCATTGTGGAAATCACACCATTTGTGGATTCACAGCGTTTAGAAGCGGTTCGTATTGTTGATTATGGCCTTGAAGGTATTCTGGATCGTCATCGTCTACGCACAGATTTGCCCAAGGACGATATTCCGGTCAAAAAGCCTGTCGTAAAGGCGGAACCAGAACCTATGCGTACCGTCGTTCCCAAACCGGGAACGGAAAGGAGACCGTCTGAACCATGAAACCGGCGTTTTGGCAGCGTCTTGATATGTGGGCGCGCAATATCTCACCGGTCGGGTTGACGGTTGTTCTTATTTTGCTCAGTGTTATTCCGACCCACCTGCCGGGTTATGCGTCCATCGTGCCGCAACTTGCGCTGATGGGTGTGTTCCATTGGACGGTCTTTCGTCCGGACCTGTTCCCCATTCTAGCCGTATTCGCAATCGGGATTTTGCAAGACAGCCTGTCCGGTGCGCCGATGGGGTTGAACACGCTTGTATATCTGACCGTCTTTGGCGTGGTTCTGGGGCAGCGTCGTTTCTTTCTGGGCAAGACATTTTTGGTGGAATGGCTGGGATTCAGCATTATATGTGCTGGGGCAGCCTTGCAGGCGTGGCTGTTGTTGTCTGCTTATCACGTTCATGTGCTTGCCCCCGGTCCGGTCATGTTCCAGTACCTGATGAGTGTCGGGTTTTATCCGCCTCTTGCGTGGGTGATGGGGCGTTGGCAGACTTCCGTATTGAGGTAGTGAAATAAGATGCATCGCAGTTCTGACAGATCAAAACTTTTCAGCAGACGCGCCGCCGTTCTCGGTGGTGGTAAGCTCGTGCTGCTGTCAGCTTTGGCAGGACGGATGTATTATCTGCAGGTCATTGAAGCCCCACGCTTTAAAACCATGGCCGAAGAAAACCGCATTTCCATCCGCCTGTTGCCACCGCCACGCGGCAAAATCGTGGATCGCTTTGGCGAAGAAATGGCGGTAAATGAACAGAATTACCGCGTGATCATCACGGCCGAAGACACCAACGGCAAGCCCAAGGAAACGCTGGATACGCTGGGTCAGGTGATTGAGATCAGCGAAAAAGAAAAGAAGAAAATCCTCAAAGAAATTAAGCGTAAACGCAGCTTTGTGCCTGTGACCGTGCGCGAAAATCTGACCTGGGAAGAAGTTGCGCAGATTGAGGTCAACACACCTGACTTGCCAGGCAGTGAAATTGACGTGGGCCAGACCCGCCATTATCCCAAAGGCAATTATTCCGCCCATGTGCTGGGATATGTGGCTGCGGTCACCGAACGTGATGCCAAGGATGATCCGCTTTTGGAACTACCTGGTTTTCGCATCGGGAAATCGGGTATTGAAAAGCTGCATGATCTGAAACTGCGTGGCACAGGCGGCACATCGCAGGTGGAAGTCAATGCGTTGGGTCGTGTCATTCAGGAAGTTGAACGTCAGGATGGGCAACCGGGCGCAGAAGTCATGCTGTCGCTGGATGCGGGCTTGCAGCAAATGGTTGCTGAACGTCTGGGTGAAGAAGCCGCTGCGGCGGTTGTGATGGATATTCACACAGGCGAAGTGCTTTCCATGGCCTCCAGCCCGACCTATAACCCTAATGCGTTTAATCGGGGGCTATCCCATAAAGAATGGCAGAGCCTGATCACCAATCCACGTGGTCCACTGACCAACAAGGCGATTGCCGGGCAATATGCACCGGGTTCCACCTTCAAGATGGTTGTGGCTTTGGCTGCCCTTGAAAAGGGCGTGATTACGCCATCGCAGCGCATTTACTGTGAAGGTCATATGGAATTGGGGAATGCACGTTTCCACTGTTGGAAACGCGGCGGACATGGGCCGATGAATATGGTCGAAGCCCATATGCATTCCTGTGATATTTATTTCTATGAAATCGCCAAACGCACCGGGATCAACCGTATCCATGATATGGCGCGTCGCCTTGGCATCGGGGATCGCACAGGTCTGGATTTACCCGGAGAACGCACAGGGTTGATGCCATCGCGGGACTGGAAGCTGGCAACCATTGGTGCGCCTTGGCAGGGTGGGGAAACACTTATTACCGGGATTGGTCAGGGCTATGTACTCGCCACACCGTTGCAGCTGGCTGTGATGACGTCTCGTCTTGTCAGTGGCAAAAAAGTGGTGCCCCATCTAACGCGTAAGATCACAACCGCAGACGGGACAGAAGTCCCGGTCAAGCCTGAATTTGAATCCTTGGGTATTTCAAACCAT
The DNA here is from genome assembly GCF_033100395.1 of Terasakiella sediminum. Classification (NCBI taxonomy): domain Bacteria; kingdom Pseudomonadati; phylum Pseudomonadota; class Alphaproteobacteria; order Rhodospirillales; family Terasakiellaceae; genus Terasakiella; species Terasakiella sediminum. The sequence continues at coordinate 8,874 of NZ_JAWLVJ010000002.1, forward strand.
CATTTAAAGATCATTCAGGATGGGATGAATGCGGTAACCAATATTCCAGGTGGCACGGCATTTCGGTCACGCATTAAAGAAAAAGAATTTGCTATGGCGGGCAAGACCGGCACTGCACAGGTGCGCCGAATTTCCAAGGCAGAACGCGACACGCGGGTTCTCAAAAACTCTGAATTGCCGTGGGAGTTGCGCGACCATGCCCTGTTTGTCGGCTATGCTCCTTATGATAAGCCACGATATGCAGCTGCTGTGGTGGTGGAACATGGCGGGTCAGGATCGAAGGCGGCAGCCCCTGTTGTGCGCGATATTTTGTTAGAAGCCCAGCGCAGGGAATCTGCACGCGGTGAGCCTTTGGTGCCGCCCGCTGCTGCACCTGCTGTCAAGACTGAGAAGGAGGCATAAACCATGATGACGCGTTATCGCCTCGGTCAGGATAAGCTGACCATCGGTCGTAAGATTTTAGAATTAAACTGGGGCTTTGTCTTTTTACTGATGGCAACGGCCAGTGTCGGCTTTGCCATGCTTTATTCTGCAGCGCCGGGGGATCCGAATGTTCCGGGATCCGTTGGTAGTTGGGATCCTTGGGCGAAACGTCAGTTGATCCGTTTTTGCGGCGGGTTGGTGATTATGTTTGTGGTTGCCCTGACTGATATCAGGCTGTGGCTTAAATATTCCTACGTGCTTTATTTTATTGCTCTTGGGCTTTTGATTGGCGTGGAAGTCAAAGGGTCTATCGGGATGGGCGCACAGCGCTGGATCAGCTTGGGTTTTTTCCAACTCCAGCCGTCTGAATTGATGAAAATCACCATGGTTCTGGCGCTTGCGCGCTATTTCCATGGGCGATCATTAGAAGAAATTCAAAGCATACCTTATCTGTTTGTCCCACTCTTTATGGTGGCGGCGCCGTCAGTTCTGATCCTGCGCCAGCCTGATCTGGGTACCACCTTGATGCTGATCTTGGGCAGTGGTGTGATCTTTTTCCTGGCAGGCGTGCGTCTGTGGAAATTTGCATTGGTGGGTTGTTCGGCCTTGGCCGCCATTCCGGTTGCCTGGCAGTTCCTGCATACTTATCAGAAGAAACGGGTGCTGACGTTTTTGAATCCGGAAAATGACCCGCTGGGTGCGGGCTATCATATCATGCAGTCCAAGATCGCATTCGGGTCCGGCGGCATGACGGGGAAAGGCTTTGGACAAGGGTCCCAAAGTCACTTGAACTTCCTGCCGGAAAAACAAACCGACTTTATCTTTACCATGCTGGCGGAAGAACATGGTTTGATGGGTGGTCTGGCTGTGCTTGGCCTTTATCTGTTGCTGTTGATCTATGGCTATGCCATCGCCATGCGTTCACGCAGTCAATTTGGCCGCCTGGTTGCCCTTGGGGTGACGACGACCTTCTTCCTTTATATCTTCATCAATATTGGCATGGTCATGGGCTTGCTGCCCGTGGTGGGGGTGCCGCTGCCGCTGATTTCTTACGGTGGGACAGTGATGATTTCCATCCTGTTCAGTTTCGGGCTATTGCTGAGTGTGTCCATTCACCGTGACATGACCATTGGCCGTAAGGGCGAACACGACGATTTGTAACTAGGCTGTCCGCATCAGTTTGGAAGCGGAAACGGGGATCACCTTGCCTGGTCTGCGCAAATCTTTTGCAATGGGTTTGCCATTGATGAACTTGGCCCCTTCGCGCAGGGCTTTCTGGAATTCAATCTGGTCTTTGATTGCCCAGGTGCAAAGTTCCAAATTTCTGGATTTTGCCAGTCTCTTCAGTTCCGGCAGATCATGATTGATATCGCGCATTTGGCGACCATACTGACGTGAGGCATCTATATCACAGCTTAGGAAATGAAGATCAGCCTGATCGATTAGGGACTGGGAGATATCGCCCAGATCAAAGCGGAGACCAAAGGTTTTGAATTTATGGTGATGGGCTTTGATGGCATCCTGAATATCCTTGGGCGATGTTCGGGATTTGATACCGATAATCTCAATCCAGACAGAGGTACGGAAATCACTTTGCAGGCTGCGCAGCGGCTTAAGCGGGGAATTGCGTTTGGGCGCCAACAGACTGTCGATATGGAACGGCAGGATGATGGTTTTTAGGTCCAGTTCTTGTGTGGTTTGCAGATGACGCGCAGCTTGTTCGGCGACCAGCCTGTCGATTTCCGTGATCATATCCACGGCCATGTCATCATTATAAATCTGTTCCCCATTATGGATATGGCCTTGCAGGTCTTTTCTGAAGACACAGCCTGCGTAGGTATCAATGGCTTCATTTCTGGTTTGCCAGGTGGGGCGGAAGGCAAGGGTTAAGGTCCCAATGGGATTTGCCTTTGGCGGTTCTGCTGTTTTTTCTTTCGGCTTGGCTTTACGGGCAGGGGCTGCTTTAGGTTTGGGTTTATTGTCAAAATCACCCCAAGCCACTTCGGTATTTTCTTCTTTCTTGGGCTCTTCCTTATCGGACTTCCATTCCTGCGCATCGGTTTCGCCCGCCGCGTCAGGCTTGTTTTCTTTCCAGTCGCCCTTTTGGGGGCTGGCAGATTTATGTTCGACTTTTTCCCATTGTCCCTTGGGCTTGTCGGCTGCTTTGTGGGTCTGGGTTTTCCATTCACCCAAATCTTCTTTCTGGTTGTGATGGGATTGGGTTTGCCAATCACCCAGATTATCGTCCGGGTTATCAACGTGATTGGCGACCCATTCAGAGGACCCTTGTGCGTTTTGAACTTCCTGCTTTTCCCAATCCACATTGACCGGGCCGTGTGTTCCGGCATCGCGCACAAAGTTGATGGTTTTCTTCGCCTTTTTCAGATCGAAACTGCCATCTTCATTGAACATCTCTTCCGGTTCAATCTGTGCCACCGGGACATTGATGCGCCGTTCCCCTGTGATATAGCGATCTCCGAGCAATCGTTCCCCCACGTCATCAATAATATCCATGGCCGCGTTATATTCTGCCGCTGGGTCCTTATTATAGACATGGAAAATATAAAGGGATTTGACCACCATAAAGCCTTTGCCCTTTTCCCCGCAACGGGTCTTCAAAATGCCTTCGGTGACGGGGGCGACACTTTCGCGCAGTTCCGCCATGATGGCTTTTTTGAAGTCGGTGGTGTCCAGCAGATAGGATTTCGACCCATATCTGCCATGCTGCACCTTCAAAACGCTATCGGCAGAAACAGTGGGACCGCGACCAAATTTTTCTTCATGTTCCAGTTGTTTTGCAAATTGTATGGCAAAGTCAGCCAGCCCGCCATCATCGGGCAGCACGTCTGAATGGTTTCCGCCGCCAAACAGACGGTCTGCAAAATTTTTCAGAAAACTGGCCATGTATCTGTCCCTTATTGATCCCCGTTATAATTAGGGGCAAAGACTTATTATTCAAGCTCTTATGCGGTTGGCAGGCGAACGGTAAAGGTGGACCCTTTATCGACTTCTGAGACCAAGGAAATGGTCCCGTTCATATTTTCAACCATCGCCTTTGAGATTGCAAGCCCCAGTCCTGTGCCGCCTTTGACCCGTTGGTCCGAACTGTCAGCCTGAATGAATTTTTCAAAAATGCGGTGCTGCATGTCTTTGGGAATGCCGCGCCCTGTATCAATGACTGAAATTTCCACATGGTCCTGATGGTTGCCTGTGCGGATTTTGACACTGTCCTTGGGATTGGAGAATTTGATGGCATTGGACAAAAGGTTCGACATGACCTGCATCAGACGATCAGAATCGCCCACCAAAGACAGCTCATCACCTTCATGGTTATAATCAAGGGCGACATCAAACTGGTTGGCGTAAGAGACATGGTTTTCCACTGCTTGGGGCAGGAATTCCCCCAGTGAAATAGGATGAAGGTCAAAATCCATCCGGCCAGATTGCAGCTTCTCCATGTCCAGAATGTCATTGACCAGCAGGATCAGACGTTCGGAATTGTTATTGGCTACCTGAACCAAAGATTTTGCCTGATCTGACAAGTCACTGCCGAAATGGCCGTTTAATAACCCGATGGCCCCATGGATGGCTGTCAGCGGCGTGCGTAATTCGTGACTGACGATGGAGGTAAATTCGGATTTGGCCTGTTCCAGGCGTTTTAATTCCGTCACATCCGTATGGGCACCCACCATGCGGATGGCCTGACCATGTTCATTGCGTACTGCTTCGGCACGCGCCAGAATAAAGACTGTATGACCGTCTTTATGGCGCATACGCTGAACCATTTCGAAGCGATCTGTATCGCCACGGAAATGTTTGTCCATTTCTTCCAAGACCTTGATACGGTCTTCTTCAAAGACCAGATCGGCCCAACTTTCAAACCGATTGATGATTTCATCATCCGTATAGCCCAGCTGTGCTTTCCATTGCGGGGAAAACCAGACCTGATCGGTGCGCAGGTCCCAGTCCCAGATGCCATCTGATGTGGCGCGAAAAGCCATGGACATCAGTTCTTCCTTGCTGCGCAGGCGTTCCTGATGCTGACGTTCAATGGTAACATCCTGAATAATGCCAAATAGTCCCTGGACCACATTCAGGTCCGTCTTTTCACAGACGGCGCGCAAAGCCACATTGCTGATACTGCCGTCACTGCGCAGCAAACGGGCTTCGGTGTTGATCTCTTTGCCATCCTGAATGGCGCTTTCAATCAGTTGCCATATGCGATTTTGATCGTCGCCGACAAAGGCATCGATAAAATCATCAAGGGTGATGTTGGCCTTGTTGGCTTTGCGGCCATAAATGTTAAAGACTTCGTTGGACCATTGCAAAAAACCACTACTGGTATCTAAATGCCAGTGACCGACCCGGGCCGTACTTTCCGCCATTTCCAGCAGGCGGATATCGTTTTCAGCGCGGATTTCTCGATTTTTGGCAGATGTAATGTCACGCGCAACGGCATAGATCGTGCCTGTCTCGTCATCTGCTGTATGGGTGCGCCATTGTAGCCAGACATAATTGCCGGATTTTGTGCGATACCGGTTTTCGATATCCACGACCTTTTGCCCCGTGCCCAGCGCCGACATCGCATTAATGGTCCTGCCCAGATCTTCATCATGGACCAGATCAAGGAAAGGCGTGCTTAGAAGCTCGTCTTCACTATATCCCAGTAACTTTTGCCAGGCAGGGTTGACCTTTTGCAGATAGCCGTCCTTGCCTGCGACACAGAGCAGGTCGATAGCATGTTCAAAAAGGGCTTCCAAAGAGGTGTCAGTGGTCACAGTTAAATCGCTTTTTTATGTTTCACCATATAAACATAGCTGAATAATAGGAAAAATCCAATTCACTGGTTGTGATTTATGTAAACGCTCGGCTAAACTGCAGGACCATTTATGAATGAGGTTTGTCGAAAATGTCTGCGCGCACCGTAAAAACTACAATATTAAGTGCCTTTGTCCTTGTCTCCCTGTTTGCTTCGGGGTGCACAACAGCAGATGAACCGGACAAGCCTAAACTGACACCCGGACCGTCGGCTTTTTCCAATTATCTGGTTGGGCAATATGCGGTGCGTCATCGCCAGATGGGTGAAGCTGCAGATTTTTTGACGAAGGTTCAGGAACAAGAAAATCTATCCGGGGCGCTGGCTGATAATCTGGATCGCCAGCTGTTTACCATCCTGGCAGGGGAAGGGCGCATTGATGAAGCCGCTGAACTTGCCAAAACCATGACCGCCAGTGAAATGATGGGGCGTCTGGTTCTGGTGGTGCAGAATGTCGGCAAAGATGATTTGAAAACCGCCCTTGAACTGGCAGAAAAAATGCCGGTGAACGGGTTGGGTGTTTACGTCAAGCCGCTGATACATGCCTGGGTTCTGGCAGGCAACGAAGGGGTGGATGCAGCCCTGAAATCCATGGACAGCCTGAAATCCCAAAAAGGGCTGGAAGCGCTTTATAATCTTCATAGCGCCTTGCTCAACCAATATGCGGGTCGTCTGGAAAAAGCGGAAGAACATTACAAACTTGCCGCCAGCGGTGGCAATGGGATGTCTCTGCGATTGGCAGAACTATATGGCACCTTGCTGGTGAAACAGGGCCGCATGGATGAGGCGCGTAAGGTTTATGAAGGCTATTTCAGAGATCATCCCGATTCACTTTATATTCAGGCCATGGCTGATGAACTTGAAAGCGGCGTGATTGCCAAACGTGCGGATTTAACCGTTCGCGATGGTGTAGCAGAAACTCTCTTTGGGCTGGCCTCGTCGCTTCGGTCTCACAGTACCCGTCAGGCCGGGCTGATCATGGGGCAGTTGGCCTTGAACATTAAGCCGGATTTCCCCATTGCACAGATTCTGGTCGCTGAAATTCTGGAAACGGATCAACGTTTTGTCGATGCCAACAAAGTCTACGCGACCATTCCGGCAACCAACCCTTTTTCCTGGTCTGCGCGCCTGCGTATGGCGTTGAATATGGATGATATGGGCCAGACGGATGAAGCTGTTGATGTGCTTGAAAAAATGATCAAGCAACATCCGGAACGTCTGGAAGGGCTGGTCACGCTAGGTGATATCCTGCGTCACCGTGAACGGTTTGGTCCGGCGTCTGTCGCTTATGGCAAGGCGCTTGATCTGATTGGTGACAATGTGGGACGCCATCACTGGAACCTGTTTTATTCCCGCGCGATCACGCTGGAACGCCTCAAACGCTGGGACGAAGCCGAACCGTTGTTCTTGAAAGCGTTGGAGCTGGAACCCAAACAGCCGTTTGTGCTGAACTATCTGGGGTATTCCTGGATCGAAAAGGGTCTTAATATGGACCGCGCCCAAAAGATGATTGAAGAAGCCGTGCGCCAGCGTCCGCGTGATGGCTATATCGTTGATAGTCTGGGTTGGGTGTTGTATCGTCTGGGCGAATATGAAAAGGCCGTGCCGCATCTGGAACGCGCGGTGGAACTGCAGCCGTCTGATCCGGTGATCAATGATCATCTGGGCGATGGCTATTGGAAAGTGGGCCGCACGCGCGAAGCCCGTTTCCAATGGAGGCGCGCCAAAAGCCTGAACCCGGAAGAAGCGGTTCTGGAAATCATCGAAGAAAAACTTGAAAACGGTTTGGTCGAAAACTGATGACACTGACCTGTGTGGCCTATGCAAAGGTCAATCTCTATCTTCATGTGACGGGCAAGCGCGACAATGGCTACCACGAACTGGATAGTCTGATCTGTTTTGCCCAGACGGGGGATCAGTTAAGCTTTGAAGCTGCCGATGGCCTCAGCCTGAAAGTCACAGGCCCGATGGCACCGTTTCTGGACGGAGACCCGGCAGATAATCTGGTGTTAAAAGCTGCCCATGGTTTGCGTGATCTGTGTGGGATTAAAAAAGGTGCGGCCATCACTCTGGAAAAACATCTGCCTGTGGCCGCCGGGATTGGTGGGGGCTCGGGGGATGCAGCGGCTGCGCTAAAAGGGCTTTGTCAGCTCTGGAATGTATTTCCCGACCCCAAGGGGTTGCAGAACCTGGCCCTTTCTTTAGGGGCGGATGTGCCGATCTGTCTAAAAGCCCATGCGGCGCATGTGGGTGGCATTGGGGAAGAGATCACGCCGCTTGCCCCTTTACCGGAGTGCTGGATGGTTTTGGTAAACCCTATGGTGGCGGTCTCCACCCCAGCCGTCTTTAAAGCGCGCACAGGGGTCTTTCAGACACCGAACGCCATGGTGGATGAATATGACTATGATCTTTTTATTTCCGAACTGGAGATGCGTACCAACGATCTGATGGCACCAGCTTTGGGATTGGCGCCTTCGATTCAGGATGTTTTAGATGCATTGAATACACAAGATGGCGTGTCCTTGGCGCGTATGTCGGGCAGTGGGGCCACCTGTTTTGCCCTGTTTGCCGAGAAAGAGGCAGCAGATCGGGCTGAAGAAGCGCTGAAAACTGCCAATCCGTCCTGGTGGACAGCGATGGGAAAAATTATTTAACTTTTTTGAAAATTCCCTCTTGCACTTTGGAAATTACCCCCGTATATTCCGCGCCACATCACTGATGGGGCATGGCCAAGCGGTAAGGCAACGGTTTTTGGTATCGTCATTCCCAGGTTCGAATCCTGGTGCCCCAGCCAAAAGAAACCCGAGAGTTTTTGCTCTCGGGTTTTTTGTTGTCTGGGGGACGGGAGTATAGCTAGCTGGTCGTTTCTGAAATTCAAATTTCAAAGGTGTGGTTCGCGTGTCAAAAGAAACTCGAGAGTTTTTACTCTCAATTTTATTCTCCAAGTGAGACCGTTTGCATCTCTTGGCGCGACATACTCTCTAGAACTGAAGCTTGGAGTTAATCTAAATTGCCTCCTACTGCTTAGAAAAGAAATTTTATTGCAGAAAATGCACTTCTAATTCTCTCCTTTCTACCCTAAAGTATTACGCCTAATGACCGGAAAATCCGGCGTGCGCCAGGAAGTCGTGGTTTAAAAAAAATAGTTGTGACCAGGTCGCAAACATATAGGTGTGAATAGATAAAATGTCTCTGAGAATTTCAACCAAATTGCCGATGGTTATCATCGGCTTGTCCATTCTTGCTGTCTTTATTACCGGCACGATCTCATTTTTCCGATCAGAACATGCCTTGGAAGAGGCCGCTTTTTCAAAGCTGGAAGCCATCCAGCAAGGCCGGATTGAAGAATTGCAATCTTACCTGCATGTGGTGGAAGAAGACCTGCGCGTTATTGCCTCTAACGATATGGCTTTGGCGGCGATTAAAAAGTTTGAAGGCGCCATCGAAGATTTTGGCGTGAATAAGAAAGAGATACTGCACGATCTTTATATCAACAAGAACCCCAACAAGGTTGGAGAAAAGCATCTGCTGGATGATGCGAAAGATGGCTCTAAGTATAGCGAACATCATGCTCATTATCATCCCTGGTTTACCCAGTTGCTGGAAAGCCGGGGCTATTACGATATTTTCCTGATCAATGCGACGGGCGATGTTGTTTATTCGGTTTATAAAGAAGCGGATTTCGCAACCAACCTGGTGGCAGGTGAATGGGCTGAGACGGACCTTGCCCGTGTTTTCAAGATGGTGGAGACGGAGCCAGAAGGAAACGTTGCCTTTACAGATTTTGCCCCTTATGCGCCTAGTAACAATGCGCCTGCCAGTTTTATGGGCGCACCGATTTATGATCGCGATGAACTGTTTCAGGGGGCTTTGATCATTCAGATGCCGATCCAACGTATTAACAAGATCATGAATGCGACGGTTGGTCTGGGTGAAAGTGGGGAAACCTATCTGGTCGGGACCGATATGCTGATGCGCAGTGACTCCCGTTTTGAAAAAGAAAGCACCATCCTGAAAAAGAAAATTGATACAGCCCCGGTTCAGGCCGCACTTGGCAATGAAAAATCTGTGCTGATTACTGAAGACTATCGCGGGGTTAAAGTGCTTTCTGCCTTCAGCCCGCTGACATTCCATGGGGTGACCTGGGCCGTACTGGCAGAGATTGATTTGGAAGAAGTCGATCAACCTGCTTCTGAATTGCGCAATGTTCTGGCCTTTGTGGTTCTGGGGCTGGCTGTGCTTGTCGGGATCATCGGCTTTGCCCTGTCACGTTCGATTTCCAAACCGATCAATGCCATGACAGGCGTGATGGGTGAACTGGCAAAGGGTAATCTGCAAGCCGATGTGCCTTATACAAACAAGGCCGATGAAATCGGCGAGATGGCGGGGTCCGTCCATCATTTCAAGCTGGAAATGCTGAAAGTGAAGGAACTGGAAGCCCTGCAGGCCGAACAGGAGCGCATTGCCGAAGAAAAACGCAAGACAGCCATGCTCGAAATGGCGCATCATTTTGAGGGTAGTGTGGGTAAAGTGGTGCAGACTGTAACATCTGCGGCAACCGAACTGCAGGCTTCTTCTGCGCAGATGTCGGCAACGGCAACCCAGACAAGTTCGCAGGCGACAGCTGTGTCAGCAGCGGCGGAGCAGGCGTCTGCAAATGTACAGACGGTGGCATCCGCGACAGAAGAACTTTCAAGTGCAGAAAGTGAAATCAGCCGCCATGTGCATCGATCATCGGCAGTTGCGGATCAGGCAGCCCGTCAGGCAGGGGAAACCCGCTCAACGGTCGAAAATATGGTGGAAGAGGTTGGCAAGATCAACACGGTGATTAGCTTGATTTCCGATATTGCGGAACAGACCAATATGCTGGCGCTTAACGCAACCATCGAAGCTGCACGTGCAGGCACGGCAGGAAAAGGGTTTGCTGTTGTGGCGAGTGAGGTCAAGACACTGGCAAATCAGACCGCACGCGCGACGGAAGAAATCGCCAAGCAAATTGGTGAAGTTCAAAATGTCACGCAGGAAGCGGCCACGGCCATTTCTTCGATCGGGGACACCATCGGGGAAATTGACCAGATCGCCAATTCCATTGCTGCGGCTGTTGAACAGCAAAATGCAGCAACAAGCGAGATTGCCCGCAATGTGGAAGAAGCGTCTCAAGGGACAGCCGAAGTTTCCGACAATATCCAGTCGGTGGAACAGGCTGCAGGGGAAACCGGGGCAGCTGCCACACAAATTTCCCAGTCTTCGGCTGACCTTTCAGAACAGGCAGAAGTCTTGCGCGCAGAAGTGAAGAACTTCCTGGATCAAGTTCGTCGCGATAACGCTTAAGTCTTTTTAAGGCTGAAAAAGGAAGCCCGAGAGTTGTGCGCTCTCGGGTTTTTTCTTGGATTTATTTTCCGCAAATGGGCGGCACCAGGACCACACCCCATCCCGTATATTTATCGTGACCAATCTCCGCCGTGTCTTTGGCGTATTTTTTGAAGTACGACTTTATATCGTTGGTCGATTTAACTTTATGATGCTGCATGGCCGCTGCGGCGTAAGCGGTGAAAATAGGGGCAGCAAAGGAGGTGCCGGACATGGCCTTGCCGCCTTTTTTCAAATGTGCTGTCCAAATGTTGACACCCGGGGTGGCAAAATCGATATATTTCCCGGCCGTTGCAAAACGGGCATTGCGGTTATCGCGATCCACCGCTGTAATGGCGATGACGGATGGATAGGCGCTTGGGTAGTTAATCTTTTTGGAAAATGGCCCGCTGTTTCCTGCAGACCCCACAACAATGATGCCTTTTTCATCGGCATGTTTGATCGCGCGCTGGATCAGGGCATTTTTTGATCCGCCAATGCTCATGTTAATGATTGGAACGTTCTGGCTGACCAGCCAGTCAATGGCGCGCATGATGCTGATGGTGCCGCCAATGGGTTTGCCTTTGCTGCCTGCATGAAACACGTTGGCTGCAACAATTTCAGCGCCTGGCAGAACGCCGCTATAAGGCGCATGGCCTGCCATGACAGAAGCAACCGCCGTGCCGTGCCCTGTATTGGCTGTTTGTTTACCTTTATAGAAGAAATTCTTGGTGGTGATTTTGGTGCCATTAAAGGCAGGGTGGCTGGTATCGACAAAGCCATCGATCATCCCAATCTGAATCCCGTTGGAACAGGTGCGCGATTCTTTGTTCCATTTCGCAGCCTTGCGCGCGGTATAGGATTTATCCACTTTGCGGGCCTGATGTTCATAAAGATGATGGGCATCGACCAGAACATCGGGGAATTTCTCTTTATGTTTGTCGCGTCCTTCGTAAGGATGTGCACCATCAGTGATGCGCAGGTGATAGAGTGTCTCCCCTACGCTTTCCAGTTTATGGACTTCAACAACTTCCAGACCAAGATCGCCCAAGTGACGGACATAATCTTTGGGTGGGTCCAGAACGATCAGTTCATCATGATCCATGGGATGGTTATCATGACTGAGAATGCTGTGATCATCGGGCAGGCTGGTGCAGTTGCTTACAAGCAGGGCGCAGGAAAGCGCCAATGTAGATTTCAAGAGAGCATGTTTCATTTCGGCCGATCCTCTTAGATGGGAAGGACAATAGTTTACGTCAAAGACAGCAATCCGGAAACAAGCAATTGTGGTTCGTAATAAGGCGCACTTTGCGGAGTGACCAGACGGGTATCGATCACATGGATGCCTGCCTTTTTAAGCTTTATTTTTGTGTCGCGTTTCAGATCAACACCATTGGTGGTGTCGATAAAAATGAAGTTCAACAGCTTGTTCGCCGGGCAATCTTCGCCCGCATCTTTGCGCAAAATTTCAATCAGTTTGAAAATCGTGTCATCCAAACTCATGCCGATGCATTCTGGATCATTACCCAAACTTGGGAAGTAGACTTTGGGGCACGGATTGTCGCGCACAACTGCGCCTACACCTTTGGGCAAGAGATTGGCGGCAAGGCTGGTGTAAAAGCTACCAGGCGGATAACAGATGATTTCTGCATCATTAATCAGTTCGCGTTTCTTTTTTTGCAGAACAGCTGTGGCTTCCTTATCGCTATCCAGGCTTTCAGCCAGATAGAAATCGACAATGGGGCTGTCCAGTGGGCTGACTTCCTTGCCTGTGATCAGATGCTGACCGACAAGGGTTTCCCCATTTTCAAGTTTTGCTGCCAGATGTAATCTGTCATTGACGGTGGTTGCCACCTGGCCCTGCACATTGACAAGCTTGGAAAACATGAAGATGACTTGATCAAGTTGTCGGTTGTTATTCAGATACCCGCCCGCAATAATCAGATTGCCGATGCTTGCGCCTTTCAGGTTAAACTTTTCCGGCATGGCATCAATGAACATCTGTAAGTGATTGCAGATCAGATTGCGCATGGGGTTTTTGATCACCTTGACCCGTGCGTCTTTGCCCGATGCCATGGCGTTTAGGCGGCTGATCAATTCTTTGCGCTTTTCGTCTTTTGGCAGGCGATAGGCAAAAAGCTGGAAGACTTCGGGATGACCGCTGATGGTATCGTCCGCTAAGGCCATCAATCGGGACCGTAAATCGCCGACCGCGGGCATGTCAAAGGCAGACCTGAGAATGGCTGAACTGCCGCCGCTGTCAAAGGGGGTGACCAGATGGATGGAATTATGGGTGTATTTTTTCAACAGTCGGCTGATATCAGTTAATGCCGTCCCACCGGAAAAAAACAGAACCTTCGGCCCAAGTTCGGGCGCACGCTCATAACGGCGGATGCGCAGCAGGTCGGGCAGGGTAACTTGGCGGCAAACTGTAACTTTTTTCATTTGATCATATCAAACTGTCATAAAACTCGACTACAATAAAAGGTAAGTCTTGGGTCAGGAGTTATTAATTTAGTCCATTTGGCGGAGATGCATTTAAAGAAGGATTAGGCATGGAATTCGCCTAAGTGCTTGCACTTTAAGGATTTCATAACGCGAGCCTTCTTTAAATGCATCCCGTCCCTACGGGATTTGTATAGAATGCCACAACAATAGCGTCAAAGTCTTTTGAAAGTGAATGGCACTTCCTACAAGACTTTTCCTAATCTTGTGGCATTCTATACAAACCAAATTGTACTAAATTAATAACTCCTGACCCTGAAATATCTATAAACTTTTTATGAAATATTAGTGGCCATCCCATGCGTCTGCCAAAAGCCGTTCGCGATAATTTATTATTTTTATTAGCCGAGACAAATTCCCAAATTGCCAATTTCCAGGTGCTTCTCGAAACTCAGGCAACGACAGTTGCTCAGCGTATTCTGGATCGTCGGGGCTATACCTATAATCTTAAAATGCGCATTCATGATGGTTGCGTTGATGCGCTTCGCCATGGGCCAAAGGGCAGTTTGAATGTCTTTTCTCTGCGCGCTGCTGAAGCCATTGCATCTGATCTGGAACGGATCAGCCATATCTGTTTTGAATGTGTGCGCTTTGTTGGCAATATTGATGATGCCAAGGTTCTGAAAAAAAGTGGGATTTCCATTCTGGTGGATGAGGCCCTGCGCGGCATTGAGCTGATTGAACAGGCCATCGATCAGGAAGATACCAAGACCGCTCTGAAGCTGGGCAATATCGAACGCAAGCTGGACAGGCTCTATAACAATATCTTTCGCGCCCATATTAAAGAGATGCGCAAAAGCAAAAAGGCCGAAGATATTGTCACCACGCTGTTTATTGCGCAACGGATCGAAGAAATTGGTGACGTGTTGTTGTCGGTTTCTGAATCGGTTATGTCCGCGCAATTGGGGCAGCCTATGCATATTGATCGTTTTCGCTCCCTCAAAACTGCCTTGTCTGACCTCGGGTTGATTGAGGCAGAGGTGGAACCGATTGCGGAAACCAAATCCGGCAGCGGGATTTCCGGTATCTCGGATAAAACGACGGAAGATGATGGCTATGTTGCGATCTTTAAAGATGGCAAAAAAGAAAAGCTGAAGGAAGAACGCGAAAGTGTGGAAAATTGGCACGAGATATTCCCCGGCCTTGCTCCGCAGATTTTATCCTATAGCAAAAACGGCAAAAATGCATCATTACTGATTGAACATTTGCCAGGCCTGACCTTTGACAAGATCCTGTTGCAGGAAGATGATGAGGTACTGGAAAAGGCCTTAAAGCATCTTTGTAAAACGCTGAAAGCGGTCTGGAAAGAAACCAAACGCAAGAAATCCTTTGCCCCTGATCATATGGGACAGTTGCAAAAGCGTCTGGCCCAGGTGACCGATATTCATTCCTCCTTTGCCACCGCCCCTGTAAAGGTGGGAGAACAGGATGTTTTGTCCCTGACTGATCTGATGGAGAAAGCCAAGGCGCTGGAAGAAAAGATCAGTCCGCCATTTTCCGTTTATATCCATGGGGATTTCAATCTGGATAACATCATCTTTGATGAGGAAGCCAAGAAGATCAAATTCATTGATCTGCATCGTTCCTGCTATCAGGATTACACGCAGGATGTGTCGGTCTTTATGATTTCGAACTACCGTTTGCAGGTGCTGGATCGCAAAACCCGCAAGCGCATCCAGCTTGCGGCTTGCCATATGTATGATTTTGCCCGTGATTTTGCCCATAAGAATGGGGATAAAACATTTGATCTGCGCCTGGCGTTGGGCCTGGCGCGGTCGTTTATTTCTTCAACTCGCTTTATTCTTGATGCGGAATTGGCGAATGCCATGTTCCTGCGTGGAACTTTTATCTTGGAACGGGTTGCGGAATTGGAGGAAAAGGATGTGAATGCCTTTACTCTGCCGATTAAGGAGCTGTTTGCTTAAAATGAACAAAAAGAAAATTGCAGTCATCGGGATTCCCGGTAAATGGTCCACCGAAGTGCTGGCCGATGCTTTGGAAGAACGCACGGGCTTTCGCCTTGTGCTGGATATGGGCGATGTGCGCGCAGACCTGGAAACCAACACCATCTGGGCAGGTGACATAAATCTGTGTGAACTGGATGGTCTGGCGGTTAAAAAAATCAGCCAAGTCTATAGCCCCAGCACATTGGATCGCATTGAACTTTTACGCATTGCCGAACATCATGGCGTGCGGGTCTTTTCAAAAGCAGAAACTATCATCCGTATGATTGATCGCTTGTCCTGTACCGTGACTTTGCGCAATGGCGATATCCCCATGCCGAAGACGCGTGTTTGCGAAGATGTGAACACGGCCTTTGATATCGTAAAAGAATATGGCGCAGCTGTCTTCAAACCGCTTTATTCCACCAAGGCACGCGGGATGTGCATTATCAGTGCTGATAGTGATGATGCGACCATCCGTCACGAGATCGAAGCCTTCAAGGAAGAAAATCCGGTGATGTATATCCAGCAGAAACTGGACCTGCCGGGCCGGGATTACGGTATGGTGTTCCTGGGCGGGAAATATTATGGCACCTATGCCCGTGTTTCCAAAGATGGCAGCTGGAACACCACGATCCATAGCGGCGGTAAATACGCTTTGCATGAGCCACCGCAAAGCACAATTGATCTCGCCAGCAAGGCAGAACGTCTGTTTGGCATGGATTTTACCACCGTTGATGTGGCTGATACGGATGACGGGCCCATCGTGTTTGAAGTCTCTGCTTTTGGTGGGTTTAAAGGCGCGAAAGAAGGTATCGGTATTGATGCCGCTTCCCTTTATGCGGATTATATTCTGGGGGAGCTTGAAAAATGAAAACAGCAACCGAAGCCGTCAAGAAACTGTTAGGCGCAACGCGCATTAACCCTGCGCGTATTACCCTTGATCTGGATGGGTATAACATCGCGGTGCAATCAAATTCGCAGGAATTACTGGATAAACTGCGCCACTATTTTGGCCATTGTATCTCTTTGGCTGAACCGGATTGTTTGATCATCGCAATCAATGGTCCTGCCCCTGACCTGGGTGTGGAATTTATCGATTGGAAGCGTGAGCCGGGAAAATCCGGGCGCAAAGATGCTTTTTATGATCTGGATGATGCGCGTCTGGTGCAGAAAGTGCGCACAGGCATGGTGTTTTTACAAAGCAAAGGTCATCTGATCGCCAGCGGCCCCAGCCTTGAAAATGACAATCAGGTTATCAATTACATTAATGCTCAATATATGAACGTGCTGCAGCAAAAGGGTGCCTTGATCTGTCACGCTTCAGGCCTTGTGCGAAACGGGAAATGTCTGGGCATGGCAGGCTTTTCCGGCGGCGGGAAATCCACCTTGATGCTGAAAATGTTGGAAGAAGAAGGTCTGTCTTATCTGACCAATGACCGTCTGTTCATTCAGGGTAAGAAAGCAACGGGTATCCCAAAACTGCCACGGATCAACCCGGGGACAATTTTGAATAACGAAACCCTGCGCCCCATGCTGTCGGATGGGCGTGCGGCGGAACTGAAAGCTCTGCCGATTGAAGAACTTTGGGATCTGGAAGAAAAATACGATGTGATGGTTGATGAAGTTTATGGGGCAGGCAAGATCACACAGACGGCAGAGCTGGGTGCCTTTTTGATCCTGAACTGGAAACGCGATGGGGATGAACCATTGTCCATCAAACAGGTGGATTTAACAGAACGTCCAGAGTTGCTGCATAAAGCCATCATGAAGTCACCAGGGCCGTTTTATCAATATGGGGATGGGTCGTTCTTTATGGATACGACCGAACTGGATGACCAGCCGTACCTTGAAACACTGGCCAATATCCCCATTTTTGAAGCAAGCGGGACGGTGGATTTTGAAGGGGCGGCCCGTTTCTGTCTTGAGGAAATGTCATGGTAAAAGAGCTTCTGATCATGCGTCATGGTCATGCGAAGAACCAGTCTGCCTATGGTGATTTTGGCCGTGAATTAAAAGATAAGGGCAAACGCAATGCGCAGCGCATGGGTGTTTGGCTGGCGCAAAATGATCTGCGCCCGGACCATGTGATCGCTTCACCTGCCGTGCGCGCCAAACGCACGGCGGAAAAATGCTGCAAGACCTCTGGCCTGCATGTTTCCGTCATTGATTTTGATGAGCGTCTGTTCAACGCCCTGCCACAAACTGTCCTGAATATTATCAAGAAGGCGCCGAAGGATGCGGAACGCTTGATGATTGTCGGTCATAACCCGTCACTTGCCACCATTGTATCCATGTTGTCCGGTGGCTATCACGCGATGGAACCAGCCAGCCTTGCGCATTTTAAGGTGGATGGGAAGTGGGCTGATCTGGATGCCGATTGCTGCACCATGGAAGAACTGGTTTATGCCACCAATTTGCCGGAACTCTTCCCGTTCCCTGATCTGGACAGTACTGAATTGCGCGTGCGTCCGGCCTATTATTATACCCAGTCCTGCGTGGTGCCTTACCGCGTGCAGGATGGGCAATTGGAAGTGATGATCATTTCCAGTTCCAAGAATAAACATTGGGTGGTGCCAAAGGGGATTCATGACCCGGGCCTGTCTGCCCAAGCTTCTGCTGCCAACGAAGCGTTTGAAGAAGCCGGCGTGCTCGGTGATGTCAAAGACGGCATTATGGGGACCTATTCGTACCCTAAATGGGATGCGACCTGCGAAGTCAGTGTCTTTGCCATGAAAGTCACACGCGAACTGGATGACACCCAATGGGAAGAAAGCCATCGCATGCGCCGCTGGGTAAATGCCCAAAGTGCGGCTCAACTGGTCAATAACCCGGACCTTGCGACCATCGTTGCGACTTTGCCTGATTTCTTAAGCGATAAAACCTCATGACCAGTCAGTATTTTGCTTTTATCCGTCATGGGGATTACCACCAGATGTCCGGTGCGCCCAGTGCCTATCAACCTTTCGGTCTGACAGAAGATGCCAAAATTCAGGTGGCGGAAAGCCTGGATATTCTTGAAGAAATTGTTGTTGAACAGGGCTTTGTACTGAACCCGGTGATTGACAGTTCCACGCTCTTGCGCGCCTGGCAGACGGCTGAGATTTATCGGGAAAATCTCGATGGTGTCAAACGGGTGAACAGTTTTGATTGTCTGGCCGAACGCGGTGTTGGCGCGGTTGCGAACCTGACGACCGACGCCATTGAACAAATTCTGGAAGACGATCCCCGCTTTGAAGCCCCGCCTGAAAACTGGAAATCCAACAGTCATTACCGTCTGCCGTTTATTGGCGCTGAAAGTCTGATGGAAGCGGGTGCGCGCGTGGCAAAACATGTGCGTGATACTTTGCGCAAACAAACAGTGAAGGAAGGCGAAAAGCAGTTGAAACTGTTTGTCGGCCATGGCGCTGCGTTTCGTCATGCGGCCCACCATCTGGGTGTTTTGAGCTTTGATGAGATCGCTAAACTGTCCATGTATCATTCCAGCCCGGTGGTGTTTGAACTGAACAAACTTGGCAAATACCACCATGTGGCGGGCAACTGGAAAATCAGAACGCCCAAAGAAGGCTTTACGGATTAAACTTGAGATGACGAAACTGAAATCAAATCGCCTGCGCCCGCACTACCATGGTAAATCCTGGCTGGATGTGCCTTTGCCGCGCGAGGTACGCGACTGGACCCATGGCGGGGTGAAATCGATTGCCGATAGCGATGGCGGCAAGGCCAAGCTGGCGACGGTTTTAAAAGATTTGAACAAGACCAAGGCTTGGAAATTCCCCAAGCGCCGTCATTATTTTTTCTCCGACCTGCATGGTGACCCGGAAGCCTTTGCGGCTTCGCTTGTTGCCTGTGGCGGGGTGAAAAAGACGGGGGAGAAACCATGCGATTTTGTCTTGAGTGAGCAGGGTAAACTGGCGAACTTCATCATTGGCGGGGATTGTTTTGATAAAGGTCCAAGTTCTCTTGGCTTGTTGCGCACCATTCAGCATTTGAAGAAACAGGGTGCACGGGTGCGTGTGCTGGCGGGCAACCACGATGTGCGCGTTCTGTTTGGCATGGTCAGTGTGGGCCATGAACAAACGGTGGAAAGTGAATATTTCTTTATCCGCACAGGCCAGAAGATCATCCCGTTGTTAAAAGAGATTGTGGATGAATATCTCTCTGGCAAGCAGGCACTAAAGGGTATTCCCAGCAAAAAGGAATGCCGCCGTCGCCTTTATCCATCCAAGGGTTGGTTTGACGCATTTCCGCAAGTCGCAGAAGGCCGGATTTCTGCCCCGCAAATCGAACGGGAACTCAGCCGTATCCGCAAGAAATTCGATAGTTTTGAAGATAAATGTGAACAGGCGGGGCTTTCCCTGCGTCAGGTTTACGCGGCTGTTGAAAAATGGAAAGAACTGTTTCTGGATCCGAAAGGGGAGTTTTACTGGTTTTACCGTCGTATGCGTCTGGTCTATCGCAATGGGTCTTTCCTGTTTGTGCATGCGGGGCTGGACAATAAAATCGCCAAGTTCCTGAATGAGGGTGGGGAAAAGGAAATGAACCGAGCTTTCCGGGCTGCGTTGAAGGCCAGCCCGTTTGATTTTTATTATGGCTCCATGTGCAACACGGTGCGCACCAAATACCGTAATGTGGATCATCCTTTCAGTGACAAAGGGGCGCGTCATGTGCGTCGCGCAGGCATCAGTGCGGTAATCCATGGTCATCGCAACTTGCATAATGGACAGCGCATCGCACTTCGTCGATCCATGATCAATTTTGAATGCGACACCAGCCTGGATCGTCATACGCGTGAGAAAGAAAAGGTGCGTGGTCGCGGGGCATCCGTGACCATCATTGAACCGAAAGGGAAAATCCTGGGGGTTTCCAGTGATTACCCTTATATCAAAATGTTTGATCCCGAACTGACGCTGAAAGCTTTGTCAGCACCCAAAAAAGAAAGACGCAAAAGATGAAACACTCCAACCGTTTTAGACATGAATCCCTGCAAAGCCCGGACTCGATCAAAGGGCTGTTAAAGGCGCTGACCAACGGGATCGGCAAAGGCAAGGTCGTTCTGGAAGATGATAACGGCAATATGATTTTGGAACCGGAAGGTCTTTTGCATTTAAAGATCAGCGCCAATCAGGATGATGATCGCAATCGTATAAATATCAAAATCTCCTGGCAGGGGGAAAACAACATTCCGAAGAAAAAAGATTTAAAAATCACCGATAAGTAGGTAGCTTGCTCTTTAGGACTTAAAGGGGAAAGCGGGCTTATTGATGGATTGCAGTGTTCTATATCTGGCAGACCGGGCCATCACGTTTGAATTCGGGGATGAAATATCCATCGATATCAATCGCTATATTCTGGTCGTCCATCACATGCTGAAAGAAGAAATCAGCCAGGGCCATATGGCGGGGCTGATTGAAACGGTCCCGACTTTTCGCTCCCTCACTGTCCATTACGATCCTTTGAAAACCCTGCCTGATGAGGTTGAGGCATTGGTGCGTCCCTATCTGGTCAAAGCCGATCACGTATTAGAAGAGGCCAATCATTGGGACCTGCCTTGTTGCTATGACCTGAGCGTGGCCCCTGATCTGGAAGAAGTGGCTGTGATGAAAGGGGTGGCGGTTGATGAAATTGTCAAAGCCCATGCGCGTATTGAATATGATGTCTTTATGCTGGGTTTCCTCCCCGGATTTGGTTTTATGGGGGTGACAGATCCGTTGCTGCAACTGCCACGCCGCGCAGAACCCAGAACGGCTGTGCCCAAAGGATCGGTTGCCATCGCTAATCAACTGACCGCTGTTTATCCGTCGGTCAGTCCGGGCGGATGGCACTTGATCGGGCGGATGCCTGTACCGCTTTTTGATTTGTCACGCGACGCACCGATGATGCTTGCAGCCGGGGATCGGGTGAAATTTTATCCCATTTCCAGACAAGAATATGACAGGATCGAACAAGCAGTTGGTCAGTCAGATTATTCTGTAGAACGCCACTGTCGGCGTTATCAGTGACTTTTTGACCTGATTTCAAGGTGATTCGAAAAATTATTACAGCCAAGGCTTGGCAGTGGTGCCTAGTTGCGGGTAAGATAGAGGCCAGCATAATTTAAGAACCACGCAATCGGGCGATTGCATCGGTTACCGTAGGAGTTTTTGATGTCCGAGCAGGCAGATATGGAAGTATTGGCGGAACAGATCCGTCACTTGGTTGAATATATTACCAAGATTAAGGCTGAACTTGCGGCAATCAAACACCCGAAATCTTCTGTTGATCACTTCAACACGGTTGCAGAACAGCTTAACACAATCTGTGAAACAACCGAGGAAGCCACCAATACGATTATGGAATCGGCAGAAGGCATTCTGACCGCTGTGGATGATCTCAGCGCCAACGTCAAATATGATGAAGCGCAAAATTCCTGTAATACCATCATGGACAGCACCAACAAAATCTTTGAATCCTGTTCTTTCCATGATCTGACGGGTCAGCGGATTTCCAAGATCGTACGCATCATGAACCGCCTGGAAGGCACGCTGGACAGTCTGGTGGACATCGTCGGTGTGGATGGTATTGAAAATATGCCGATTAATTCTGATGAAACTATTGAAGATGTCATCGGCATGAAAGACGGTGATATCGCCATGCATGGTCCGCAAACCATGAAAGAAAGTGTTTCCCAGGACGATATTGATGCCTTGTTTGGCGGAGGTGGCAGCGGTGGCGGTGCAGCCCCGGCCCCGGCGCAATCCTCGCAAGCAGATATTGACAATATGTTCGATAATCCGGCTCCAGCTGCTGAAGCTGCGCCTGCGCAATCCTCGCAAGCAGATATCGACAGCATGTTTGATAATCCTGAACCAGCCCCTGCGACCAAGGAAGAAAAGCCGAAAGAGGAAGTCAGCCTTCCTGCAGGCGGTGAAGCTTCCCAGGATGATATCGATAAATTATTTGGTTAAGCCTGAACGCTTAGAACAAGCGCCATTTTTTGCTTTTTTTGGACGTTTCTGTCAGCCAGCTTTCTGGTTCCTGCTCTTCTGCGGGAACGGGTTGTTCTGCGCGCGTCAAGGGCGCATGACGTCTGCTGCGATATTCCACTTCCACCAGATAATTGATGGACTGAAAATCTTCTTTTGGCATGCCCGCTTTATCATAAAGGGCAGAAAATCCGCGCTCTCCGGGGTCCTTGATCAGGGTGCGGGCAGCATCCACCGGGATATTGACCCGGTCTGCCATGGCATATTCAAAAAAGGCGCGATCCCCAATTTCAAGGGCGCGGAAGATCAGTTCCGTTGACAGGCGGCCTTGTTTGGATAGCTCTTGCACCAGCGTTTCTGCATCCCGTGTGGATAAAGGGTCGGCCAGCAGGCGACGCACGGCATCTTCGCGTGATTCCAACACCATTTTTTCGACCAGCACGGTGGGGACAGGATGGTTGGCAATCAGATAGGCTTTTAACTGTTCACTGACCAGATTGACCATGCGCTGGATGATGCGTTTGGGCAGTTTGTGACGCTGGGCCATGCTGGTATGAATGGCTGGGCTGTTGTTAAAGCGGTCCAGCACAGCTTCATAGGTTTCATCCACCAGTTCCGCCCCTTCATTTTTAAGCAGCGACTCGACAACCGCTTCACCGCATTCTTCCGCTAAAGTGTGGGAAAGTACGGGACTTAGGGTTTTGCGGTGTGTGATTGCCATCTGGCGGCCCACATCCCCTGTGCGCGCCAGTGCAATTAAATCTTTGTCATCCAGCAGGGTGCTGAATTCAATCATCGGAAGGCCGACTTCGATCACATCGTTGGCAAGCTGAATAGCCAGGTCTTTTGGAATGTCAGGGCAGTTTTTAATGGCTTTGGACAGGGTTTGGCGCACTGTCAGATTGACGTCTTCTGCCAGCTTCTGACAGATCGCAACGGCAAGTTCTTCCTCTGTTTCCGACAGGGTGCCTGTGGTCAGGTTATGGCCAATTTTCTGCGCCAGAACGGCCCGACGTTCCGGCGAAGCATCGTCGTATAAGGCCTGTACGTCATTCTGCGTGACTTCCGACATCTTAGTAGAGTTTCCCGAGTTCCAGTTAATCACAAGTATAGGCAAAATTTGCCTATTTGCATAGTTTAGAATCTTTGAAACAGATAGGAAGTGACGGCTATCACTCTCTATCCGAGTTAAGGGTACTTCATATTTTTGATCATTTTAGACGAAAAAGAGCCATTGCAGTGCAAAAAATGTTGTTTTCGTAAGGCAGACCTCTTAAAAACTCCCTTCCGATTTCGCCACATAACTATAGGAGACGTCCTGTGAGCAACTTGTCTTTGGCCAAAGATAAAATCCGCATTCTGTTATTGGAAGGCGTTCATGAAAACGCGGTTCGTGTTTTTGAACAAGCCGGCTACAGCAACATCGAATTCCATAAGAAAGCTTTGGATGAAGCGGTTCTGAAAGAAAAGATCAAAGATGCCCATATCGTTGGCATCCGCTCACGCACGCAATTGTCCGAAGAAGTTCTGCAAACAGCGGAAAAACTTTTCTCTGTTGGTTGCTTCTGTATTGGGACAAACCAGGTTGATCTGCGCACAGCCCTTTCTAAAGGTGTACCTGTCTTTAACGCGCCTTATTCTAACACCCGTTCTGTGGCGGAACTGGTCTTGGGTGAAGCCATCATGTTGATGCGCGGCATTCCGGCTAAATCGGCAAGCTGTCATGAAGGTGGCTGGATGAAATCTGCAGCCGGGTCTTACGAAGTGCGCGGCAAGACTTTAGGCATCATCGGATACGGCCATATCGGCAGCCAACTGTCCATTTTGGCAGAAGCGCTGGGCTTCAAGGTTGTTTTCTATGATGTGGTTAACAAACTGCCATTGGGGAATGCAACTGCTTGTGAAAGCATGGACCAGCTGCTGCAGATGTCTGACATCGTCAGTCTGCATGTGCCAGACACACCGGAAACACGCAATATGATCGGTGCGCGTGAACTGGGCGAAATGAAAGCAGGTGCGCACTTTATCAACGCAGCGCGTGGTCAGGTTGTTGATATTCCGGCCCTTGCTGATGCGATCAAGAGCGAACATCTGGCAGGTGCTGCCATCGACGTGTTCCCGGTTGAACCAAAAGGAGCGGATGACGAATTCGTTTCCGAACTGCGTGGCCTGACAAATGTGATCCTGACTCCACATATTGGCGGTTCTACACAGGAAGCCCAAGCCAACATCGGTACAGAAGTGGCTGAAAAGCTGGTTAAGTATTCTGATGATGGCTCCACGTTTGGTGCGGTGAATTTCATGGAAGTATCCCTGCCTGTTAAGGGGGCGGGCACACGCTTTATGCATATCCACGAAAACAAACCAGGTGTTATGGCCCGTATCGCCGAGATCATGAGCGAGCATGGCTTCAACATCACAGGTCAGTTCCTGCAGACCGATGGTGAATTTGGTTATGTGGTTGTGGATGTGGATGCGGATATCGAACAGGGCCAGGGCATCCGCCAGGCACTGCGCGATATTCCGGGTACAATTCGTCTGCGTTTCCTGCGCTAGAAATAGATTATCTTTTCACAAATTTGTGAAATAGTTGATTTATTTACTCAGGTATGGCAATCCATGTGGTCTATGCATACGTATAGATCACAGTGAATGTCCAATCTGAAAGGAATGTCTCGTGAGCACGAAACCAAAACTCGATATCGTTGGTGGCCGCCCAAGCCGTGAAGAAGCCGAAGAAGCCGTACGGACTTTGATCCGTTGGGCAGGTGATGACCATACCCGCGAAGGGTTACTGGGCACGCCGGATCGGGTGGTGCGTTCTTATGAAGAATTCTTTGCAGGTTACGAACAGGATCCGTCAGACATCCTGAAGCGCACCTTTGAAGAAACCGATGGCTATGATGAAATGGTCTTGCTGCGCGATATCCGTTTTGAATCCCATTGTGAACATCACATGGTGCCGATTCTGGGTAAGGCCCATGTGGCTTATATGCCGAAAAATCGCGTGGTCGGTATTTCCAAGCTCGCTCGTGTGGTTGAAGTTTATGCCAAGCGCCTGCAAATTCAGGAAAAGATGACTGCCCAGGTTGCCAACGTCATTCAGGACGTACTGGAACCTCATGGGGTTGCGGTGGTGATCGAAGCCCAGCACCAGTGTATGACGACGCGCGGTGTCTATAAGCCGGGCGTAACCATGGTGACATCGCGTATGTTGGGTGCGTTCCGCGATAATCTTGCGACGCGCAAAGAATTCCTCGCCATGATCGGTAATCCGGCCAGCGGTCAATCCGTCGGGGCTTATTAAGATATTTAAGCGTCATTCCTGCGCAGGCAGGAATCTTTTCAGGTAGTCATAAGCCCTCTGCCTTCGCAGGGGGGGGACGCTGTAGGCAGCCCTTACAAAGGCACATTTAAGTTGACCTTCACCCGGTCGGCCACAATGCTGGAATGATAGCGCCGAACGTTTGGCGCATCGGCAAAGTGGGCGCGGGTGAACTGGTCATATTCCTGCATACTGTCCAAAGACAAGATCACGATGAAATCTACTTCGCCTGTCACATAATAACATTGCTGCACGCAATCCAGTGACAGCATGGACTGGCGAAAATCATCCAGCAAATCACCGCGCACATTGTCCAGTTTTACATCGACAATGGCTTGTACTTTGTTGCTCAGAACCTTGGAAGACAAAATAGCGATGTCGGCTTCAATGACGCCTTCTGTGCGCAGGCGTTTGAGGCGGCGCTGAACGGATGATCGGCTGGACCCCACCTTTTCTGCGAGGATTTCCGCAGAAAGCCTGTTGTTTTGCTGCAAGAGATTCAGCAAACGGCGATCGATCTGGTCCAATTCTGTGGGTAATTTGCTCATTTTATCGCCTTTATTGACACAAAATACCCGCATTCGGGTTATGTTTGGGTACATTACTTTGTGGGTTCTGGCAAACTAAATGTAACAAAGGAATTCACTTTCAAAAGGAAAACGTCATGGAAATCAAACGCCCTTACCTCCTGTTTCTCGGGGATGCTGCGGACCCGTTGGCTGCCAAAGTTGCGCAAGGCATCAAAGACTGGCGCCCGGAAAATGCATTGGCACAGTTCCGCCTTGAAGGCTGCAAAGCTGACCTGGGTCTGACGGACATGACCATTGAAGAAGCCATTGCTGCTGGTGCTGAAACCATGGTGATTGGTGTGGCCAACCGGGGTGGCGTGATTTCTGATGCCTGGATCAAAGTGTTGAAAGAAGCGTTGGAAGCTGGTCTTGATCTGGCGGCTGGTCTTCACAATAAACTGGCAGACGTGTCGGAATTGAAGGAAGCAGCCGACAAGTTGGGGCGTAAACTGTTTGACGTGCGCCATCCAACTGAAGTGTACCCTGTTGCCAGCGGTAAAAAACGCACAGGTAAACGTCTGCTGCCCATCGGGACCGATTGTTCCTGCGGGAAAATGTATACGGCCCTTGCTTTAGAAAAAGAAATGCGTGGCCGTGGCATGAAGGCGGATTTCCGCGCGACAGGCCAGACAGGTATCCTGATTACAGGCTCTGGCGTTTCTATTGATGCGGTGGCGGCTGATTTTATCTCAGGCTCCGTTGAAACCATTTCGCCTGACAATGATGTGGACCACTGGGATCTCATCGAAGGGCAGGGATCGCTTTATCATGCCTCATTTGCGGGGGTGACAACGGGCCTGATCCATGGCGCGCAGGCTGATGCGCTGGTTCTGTGTCATGAACCAACCCGCACACACATGCGCGGCCTGCCGGATTATCCGGTACCAAGCATTGATGATGTGATGTCTTTGGGCCTGCAAATGGCACAACTGACTAATAAGGATGCAAAATTCGTCGGGATTTGTGTGAATACCTCGCAGCTTTCCGAAGCTGAGGCCGAAGCTTACCTGAAAGAAACCGAAGCCAAATACAATCTGCCCTGTGTGGATCCTGTACGTAACGGTGTGGGCCGCATCGTGGATGCGCTTTCATGAGCATTGAACTGAAGGTTCAGCATACCTCCTGGCCCATCGCAGGCAGTTTCACTATTTCACGCGGCACCAAAACGTCTGCTGAAGTGGTGATGGTGGAACTGTCCGAAGACGGTTTTACGGGCCGTGGCGAATGCGTGCCCTATGCGCGCTATGGCGAAACCGTTCAATCCGTCACCGACCAGATTATGGAACTGCAAGCCGATCTGAAAAATGGTCTGGACCGGGTGAGTTTGCAAAAGATCATGAAGGCAGGTGCAGCCCGTAACGCCGTTGATTGCGCCTTCTGGGATCTGGAAGCCAAACAGGCGGGCAAGCGCGTCTGGGATCTGGTTGGTCTGTCTGATATGTCCAACCTGACAACAGCTTATACATTGTCACTGGAAAGCCCTGAAATGATGGGGCAGAAGGCGAAAGAGAATGCGCACCTGCCTTTGCTTAAGCTGAAACTGGCCGGACCGGATGATCTGGATCGGGTGGCGGCTGTCAGAAATGGCGCACCTAATTCTCGCATCATCGTGGATGCCAACGAAGGCTGGACGGCTGAAGTTTATCAGGACCTGGCCCCAAAACTGGTGGAGCTGGGCGTCGAAATGATCGAACAACCCTTGCCCGCAGGTGAGGATGAGGTTTTGCGCGATATGGTGCGGCCTGTTGCGGTTTGTGCGGACGAATCGTGCCATGGTCTGGCGTCCCTTGCTGATATTGAAGGCAAATATGACATGATCAATATCAAGCTGGATAAAACCGGCGGCCTGACCGAAGCTTTGCTTTTAAAAGAAGCGGCTGAAAAGGCAGGCCTGGAAATTATGGTCGGCTGTATGCTGGGGCCTTCGCTTGCCATGGCCCCTGCCATGGTGGTGGGGCAAGGGGCAAAGGTGGTTGATCTGGACGGGCCATTATTGCTGGCAAAAGACCATGAAGCTGCATTAGAATTTAACAATGGGATTATGACCCCGCCGAACTCGGCGCTTTGGGGCTAGAGAGAATAAAAGGATAGATGTAATGAGCCGTACTGTTTACGTAAATGGCCAGTTTGTACCGGAAAATGAAGCGCAGATTTCGGTCTTTGACCGTGGGTTTCTGTTTGCCGATGGGGTCTATGAAGTTTGTTCTGTCCTGAAGGGCAAGCTGCTGGAAACCGAAGGCCATGTGGCCCGCCTGCATCGTTCCATGAATGAACTGGATATCGAAGCCCCTTGTTCAGACGAGGAATTGCTCGCGGCTATGGAAAAGCTGGTGGCGGACAACAACATCGAAGAAGGTCTGGTTTACCTGCAGGTGACACGTGGGGCGGCAGACCGTGATTTTGCTTATCCTAAAGATGCGAAATCCACGCTGGTGATGTTTACCCAGGTTAAAGCGCTGCTGGACAACCCGATTGCGGATAAAGGCGTCAGTGTTGTGACCCTGCCTGATCTGCGCTGGGCACGCCGCGATATTAAAACTGTTGGCCTGCTTTATCCTTGTATGGCGAAGATGGAAGCCAAATCTCGCGGCGCTGATGATGCCTGGATGCTGGATGAAGACGGTTTTGTCACAGAAGGCACATCGAACAACGCCTATATCGTGACCGAAGACAATGTGATTGTGACGCGTCACATCAGCAACAGTATCTTAAACGGCATTACACGTCGTTCTGTCCTTGCTTTGGCAGAAGAACTGGACATGAAAATCGAACAGCGGCCTTTTACCCCAGAAGAAGCTTACGCGGCGAAAGAAGCGTTCTTTACCTCGGCTTCCGCTTTCACCATGCCTGTGGTGAAAATTGATGATGCGGTGCTGGGTGATGGCACACCGGGAGAAATCACCAAGAAGTTGCGTCAGAAATATATCGATCTCTCGTTGTCGCTTTAATTGTAAAATTGGTGTCATTCCCGCGAAAGCAGGAACCCGGGATAATGACTGTTTTCTGGGTCCCCGCTTTTGCGGGGATGAAGCTGAGTAACGACTCAACTTCTCATAGGGTGACAGCCGTCACAGACAGGCATGTCTTTCTCTGTAATTATTCTAAACAACTGTTGGAGATTATGGAGAAAGGCAATGCATGACAATCTCTACGACTTATCAAAAAATGATGAACGCAAAATGATTGCGGTGCTGATGGTCATAACATTTATGATGCTCAGCTACCTCGGCGTTAAAGTATACGAGCGCCAGTTTGTTGAAGATGAAGTAAATCCACCTGCAACATCCGTGGAATCCAATCTCAACGCAATTGCAGAGGGTTGGAAGAAAAGATAATACGGATCGCCAAACCGTATAACTTTGGTTTATAGGGCATTTATTATCCAGAAGGTCCAATTTATCTGAGCCTTCAAGTAGGGTTTATGTCTCGGACATTGATAAGAAAAACCGAGCAAAGGAATAGACCCCATGAGTTACGAAATGCCCAATATCACGAAAAAAAGTGAAGCGCGCATGACCGTTTTTGTGGCCCTGATCACCCTTCTTTTATTGGGGTATCTGGGTGTTAAGATTTACGAGCGCAAAACCGCCCCGGTTGACAGCGCGGTGGGGCAATCTTTGAAAACCAAACTCAGTTCCTTTTCCAGCGGGTTTAAAAAGTAGCCTTTTGGCTAATTTTCCGTTTTGTGAACGTTAGAATCCTTGACAGTTTGTGCAATCACGCTAATTTGCCCCTCTTAATGTTTATCTTTTTAGAGTGAGTGCGAAACCAATGGTCGCGATTACCTTGCCGGACGGTTCAGTCCGCAATTTTGATGGTTCAGTAACTGGTGCCCAAGTGGCAGCTGATATTGGTCCGGGCCTTGCTAAAGCTGCTTTGGCAATCCGGATTGATGGGGAAATGAAAGATTTGTCTTTGGAATTGACCGAAGACACGACCCTGTCCATCGTCACGACCAAGGATGAAGACGCACTGGAACTGTTGCGCCACGACGCTGCACACATTATGGCCCAGGCCGTTCAGGAACTGTATGAAAATGTACAGGTTACCATCGGCCCAGCCATTGAAAACGGTTTTTACTACGATTTTGCGACTGAAAAGCCATTTAATGATGAAGATCTGGTCAAGATCGAAAAGAAAATGGAAGAGATCGTTGATCGTGATCTGGAAATCGTGCGCGAAGTCTGGGACCGCGATGAACTGATCGCCAAGTTCAAGGACATGGGCGAGCTTTATAAGGCTGAGATCATCGAAGGCATTCCTGATGGGGAAGACGTCACTGTCTATCGTCAGGGTGACTGGTTTGACATGTGCCGTGGTCCACACCTGCCATCCACTGGCAAGCTCGGCAAAGCCTTCAAGCTGATGAAGGTTGCCGGGGCTTACTGGCGTGGCGACAGCAACAACGAGATGCTGCAGCGTATCTACGGCACAGCCTGGGCGGATAAAAAGGCCCTGCGCCAGTATCTGCATATGCTGGAAGAAGCTGAAAAGCGCGATCACCGTAAACTGGGTAAAGAAATGGGCCTGTTCCACTTCCAGGAAGAAGCCCCGGGTGCGGTTTTCTGGCATCCAAAAGGCTGGAAATTGTTCAACACCCTGATTTCCTACATGCGTGGACGTCAGGAACGTGCGGGGTACGTTGAGATCAACACACCATCTGTGATGGACCGTGGTCTTTGGGAAAAATCCGGTCACTGGGAAAAGTTTGGGGAGAACATGTTCACTACCCAGACCGAAGATGACCGTGTCTTTGCTTTGAAGCCCATGAACTGTCCGGGTGGCATTCAGGTCTTCAAACAAGGCATTACATCCTATAAAGACCTGCCACGCCGCATTGCAGAATTTGGCAAAGTAAACCGTTATGAGCCATCAGGCGCGTTGCATGGTTTGATGCGTGTGCGTGAATTTACACAAGATGACGCGCATATCTTCTGTACACCTGCGCAGATGGAAGAAGAGTGTCAGATCGTTATCAAGCTGATCCTGGATATCTACAAAGACTTTGGCTTTGAAAATATCCGCATCAAATTCTCTGATCGTCCGGAAAAACGGATCGGGGATGATGCAACATGGGACCTGCTGGAAGAAGCGCTGCGCCGTCCGCTCGAATCCATGGGGCTGGATTACAGCTTCAACCCGGGTGAAGGCGCGTTTTACGGTCCGAAGCTTGAGTTCGTGCTGCGTGATGCCATCGGTCGTGACTGGCAGTGTGGTACGCTGCAGGTGGATATGAACCTGACAGAGCGTCTGGATGTGACTTACATCGATGAAAAAGGTGAAAAACAGCGTCCAGTGATGCTGCACCGTGCGCTCTTTGGATCGCTGGAACGTTTCACAGGTATCCTGACTGAACATTATGCGGGTCGTTTCCCATTGTGGTTGGCCCCGCAGCAGGTGGTTGTTGCCCCAATCGTCAGCGCGCAGGATGATTATGCCCGTGAAGTTTGTGAGACGCTGCGTCAGGCTGGCATTTCTTGTGAGACCGATCTTCGTAATGAAAAGATCAATTACAAGATTCGCGAACACTCTCACGCCAAAATTCCGGTGATTTTGGTCGTTGGGGACAAGGAAGTTGCCTCAAAATCCGTCGCGATGCGTCGTTTGGGCGGAAAAACGCAAGAAATTCTTGCACTTGATGAAGCTGTGACTAAACTAGTAGGTGAAGCTGCGAGTCCTCAGGGCAAATGAGGACCGCACTTTTCGTGCATTTAGACTTTGGCTAGATATAGGAGAATACAATAGCTCGTCGTCCGATGAAGGCGCAACCGTCCCAAGAGGGTCCACGCGTCAATAACGAAATCCGCGTACCGCAAGTCCGGCTCGTAGATGAAAATGGGGAAATGGTTGGTGTTGTCTCGATTGAAGAGGCATTGAAAAGAGCACAGCGTGTCGGGATCGATCTGATCGAAGTCTCACCGAACGCAGAACCGCCCGTTTGTAAAATTCTCGATAGCGGGAAATACAAGTACGAAGCCCAAAAGCGTAAAGCCGAAGCCAAGAAGAAGCAAAAAGTCGTTCAGGTCAAAGAGATCAAGATGCGTCCGGGCATCGACCAGCACGATTATGATGTCAAAATGCGCAATGTTTTCAAATTCCTTGATAACGGTGACAAAGTAAAAGTTACCCTGCGTTATCGTGGCCGTGAAATGGCCCACCAGGAACTGGGTATGGAAATCCTCAACCGCGTCAAAGCCGATACAACGGAAGTGGCAAAGGTTGAACATCAGCCCAAGATGGAAGGTCGCCAGATGATCATGATCCTTGGCCCACTTCCAGCTGGTGCAAAATAAGACATTTATTTTGTCTGAATGATTAAAACGGCATCTGCCTATTGTGGCAGGTGCCGTTTTTTATTTGAGATTGCGCGCGATGGCCTGATCCATCAAATCCCACTTGATCGGCTTGGTTACCACTTCGTTGATACCGATTTCCTTAAACCGTTTGTGATGTTCGGGGAAGGCATCGGCCGTCAGGGCAATGATCGGGGTTTGTTGGTTATGTGGCGAGCTTTCTCGGATCAGGCTGGTGGCGTCCATGCCGTCCATCTCCGGCATCTGAACATCCATTAAAATCAGATCAAATTTGTTCTGTGCTGCCTTGGCAACAGCGATTTTGCCATTTTCCGCTGTGGTGATCTGATGGCCCTTTTTCTCAAAGGTGGTGGAAATGACTTTGCGGTTTACCGGATTATCTTCGGCCAGCAGGATATTGAGGCTGCCGAGATCAGGGCTCTGGATGTTCTTATCAGATGGTGCATCAGCTTTTTCAAGTTTCAGGCGAATGCTGAATTTGGTGCCCTTGCCCGGCGTGCTGGAAAGTGTCAGTTCCCCACCCAACAGGTTGCACAGTTGTTTGGTGATGGTAAGGCCCAGACCCGTGCCGCCAAATTTACGCGATGTGGACGAATCAGCCTGGGTGAAGGGTTCAAAGATATGTTTGGTCTGTTCTTCACTCATTCCAATGCCAGTGTCACTGACGGTGATTGTGAGTTCCAGATGACGATCATCCAGCGCCATCACATCCATATGCACATCGACCTGGCCGTCCATGGTGAATTTGATGGCATTACTGATCAGGTTGGAATTGATCTGGCGCAGGCGCAGACTGTCACAAATGACCCATTGGTCTTTAAATTGATCCGCATTGGTAATCAGAGCAACGCGTTTGCGTTCCGCCGCATCCTGGAACAGATGACAGACGGTCTGGATGATCTCGCTTGGATTACAGGGGATTCTTTCGATCTGCAACTTGCCTGCTTCGATCTTTGAGAGATCAAGAATGTCATTGAGCAACAGCATCAGGGTGTTGGAGGATTTATCCAGGTCATTCAGGAAGGTCCTGGCTTCTTCTGTATTGATATCATGGCCCTTTAAAAGATCAATGACGCCCCGAATACCGGTCATGGGCGTGCGTAACTCGTGGCTCATGGTCGCAAGGAAGTTGGATTTGGCTTCATTGGCGAGTTTGGCGTGCCGCGAGGCTTCCTGCGCTTTTTCCTGTAGGGCTTTTTGCGGGCTGATATCGGAGAGAATACCGATGATATGAGTGAAGTTTCCATGTTCATCCGTCACAGGGGAGATGGCCGACATGGTGGGCAACAGACCACGGTCTTTCGTCTTGTTCATAAACTCACCCTGCCAGGCTTTGCCGACTTTTAGATGAGACCAAAGGCTTTGATAGACATCTTCCCCCGTCAGGCCGCTTTTTAACAGCGATGGCGTTCGCCCCTGCCAGTCTTCTTTGTTATATCCAAAGACCTGCTCAAAGGCGATGTTTGCATATTGGATAATGCCGTTGCGATCTGTAATCAGAACGGATACCGGAGATTGGTGCACAGCCGTTGACAGCAGCTGTACTTCTTTTTGCAGCCGCCGGGTGCGATGGAAATCCAGATAGAGCAAAAAGGCAGCGATGAGTACGACTACGGTCGCAAGCAGCAGGGTAATGATCAGGGTTTTGTTATTCTCAAACCACAGTTTTACCGAATGAAAGTGGTTGGCAGTAATGACAATGGCCAGTGGATATTTTGCCGACAGCTGAATGGAAGATTGCGCGGTGACGAATATGCCTTCCTTAGTCTGGACAATATAGTCATCTCTGCTATCTGCAACGGCCTTGCGTACGCCTTCTGCCACGGCATCAGTATGCATCATTTTTTGTCGGTTCAGCAGTTGCTCGCCATCAAGGCGCATCAGGCAATGCTGGTCGGCTTCTTCCAGATCAAGTCGTCTGAACATCCCTTCCAGGTGGCCTGCA
The DNA here is from genome assembly GCF_033100395.1 of Terasakiella sediminum. Lineage (NCBI taxonomy): Bacteria > Pseudomonadati > Pseudomonadota > Alphaproteobacteria > Rhodospirillales > Terasakiellaceae > Terasakiella > Terasakiella sediminum. The sequence goes on from NZ_JAWLVJ010000002.1 coordinate 43,028, forward strand.
TTTAGTGCAACAAGGATGGCATATTGTCCGGTTTTATTGGGGAATTGTCGTTCCAGTAAAATTGGAATGAGTTGACGGTTTGATTTCCTTGAAACGGATTGTTCTTTAATGGGCAGGAAGCGACCATTTATAGGATTACCGATATTCATACTGACTGAAAAATGGGTTGCATCTAACTTTGGAAAAGTCAGTTTTGACAGATCAAAGTTTCCTTTTGCCCGTGGATTACTGTCCAGAATCGCCTGACCATCTTTCAACACGACCATTTGCCGGATATGGGGGGCAAAAAAGATCAGCGCATCAATGCGTTTTTTCAGGTCATTCACGTCAATAGGCGTCTTGTTGGTATCATTCATTTCCAGCAGCAGGGGAAAAAGGCTGTTCTCTACCGATTCAAGGGTTCGGGTGATGGTTCCCTCAATCATGCGGGTGTAAACTTGGGTCAGTTGATTGCGGTTTTCAATCTCGTTATTCAGGCTCGCCAACAACATGGCAAACACCAAGCCCACCACGCCGAACGAGATAATGGCGTAGCGCAAAAACGGTGGTCTGTTGCGTTTCAATATGCGTGGTCGGTTATTTTTCACGTTTACGCTCGTAGTCTTGAGGGAAAGTCCCGCTGGGGTTGAAGGCTTAGAATTGTTTATATTAATATAAAAGGAAAACCTTTGCCATGAATTGTCCTAGGTCATGACTCTGGGTTATCATGTGCGCTAGGAAACGGGAAGGAGGTATTTCATGATCAAAATTATTCAAGCAATGTTTTTATGTTGCCTTATTGTACTTTCCACACAGGCACAGGCGGGCGGCCGACTGGAAAAAATTAAATCAACGGGTGAAGTCAGGGTCTGTATCTGGCCGGGATATTTCGCCATTTCGTATCGCAATCCGCGTAATGGCATGCTGGAAGGCATCGACATTGATATGGCAAAGGATTTTGCGGATCACCTCGGTGTGAAACTAACCTTTGTTGATAGTTCCTTTGGCAAGATCAAAGAGAATATGACCAACGGGGCGTGTGATATCTCCATGCATGGGGTGGGGGTGCGTGATGATCGCAAACCTTTCATGGATTTTAGTGAGCCGCATCTGATCAGCGGAATTTACGCCGTTTCCATGAAATCCAACGATATCATCAAAAAATGGGACGATATTGACCAGGAGGGCAATGTGGTTGTTGTGCAAAAAGGCACCTATATGGAACCTGTCATGCGCGATTATCTTAAAAAGGCGGAACTGTCTGTCGTGGATAGTTTCAAGGCGCGTGAGCAGGAAGTAGAAGCCGGGCGTGCCGATGTTTTCATGACTGATTACCCATACGGCAAACGGATGGCCGCCCTGACGACCTGGGCACATTTGATGGAACCTGCCGAAATCTTGGCCCCAACGCCATATGCTTATGCAGTGCCAAAAAATGAGCCTGATTGGTTGGGCGTTGTGAATGATTTTCTGGCAACGGTTAAGAAAGACGGACGTCTGGCCGCCTCTGCTGAAAAACATGGATTGACACCGATTGTCGCAAAATAATTTTTGCTGCTTAAAAGGCCCTCGAAACGTTGGTTTTCGGGGGCTTTTGTTTGTTGTTAAGGTTTTGTTTACCTTTTAGATTCAAAGGGTTAAACGATTTGTTAACCCGATTCGCCCATATTGGGCTCATGAAAACGCTACAAACAATTCCGCTGAATCAGATCCTGCAGGGTGACTGTATTGAACTGATGAACAGCCTTCCGGAAAAGTCAGTCGATCTGATCTTTGCGGACCCGCCTTACAATCTGCAACTCGGTGGTGATTTACATCGCCCCAACAACACAAAGGTCGATGCCTGTGATGATCATTGGGATCAGTTCGACAGCTTCAAGGCCTATGACGAATTCTCCAAAGAATGGTTGAAAGCGGCACGCCGCATTCTCAAGGACGACGGCACCATCTGGGTGATCGGTTCCTACCATAATATTTTCCGTGTCGGTGTGACGCTGCAAGATCTGGGCTACTGGATGCTCAATGACGTGATCTGGCGCAAGACTAACCCGATGCCAAACTTCCGTGGTCGTCGTTTTACCAATGCGCATGAAACCATGATCTGGTGTTCCAAGTCGGAAAAAGCCAAATATAACTTTAACTACGAAGCCATGAAGGCCTTCAATGACGATGTTCAAATGCGCTCAGACTGGCTGTTGCCAATCTGTAACGGCGGGGAACGTCTGAAAAACGAAGAAGGCGAAAAAGCACATCCAACGCAAAAGCCGGAAAGCCTGCTTTATCGTGTGATCATGGCATCAAGCAAGCCCGGTGATGTGGTGCTTGATCCGTTCTTTGGTACAGGCACAACAGGTGCGGTTGCCAAGAAACTGGGTCGTAACTTCATCGGTCTGGAACGTGAAACCGATTACATCAAGGTTGCTGAAAAACGCATCAAGTCTATCAAGACCGAAGTCGATACATCACTGTTGACCACACCAGCCAAACGTCAGGCGCCACGCGTGCCATTTGGTACGTTGCTGGAACGCGGTTTGCTGGAACCTGGTGCGACGCTTACGGACGCCAAAGGACGTTACGAAGCCAAGGTCCGTGCGGACGGAACCTTAAGTGCAGCCAACTTCCGTGGTTCCATCCATCAGGTGGGTGCCAAGGTTCAGGATGCGCAGGCCTGTAACGGCTGGACATTCTGGCATATGGAAAAAGCGGGCAATCGCGTTTGTATCGATGAACTTCGCGAAGTGGTCCGTGCCGAAATGGCATCTTAATATTTCATCATACTGATGATCGGGCAGCGGCTGTATACGCTCGCATCTCTGCCTTCTTTGTTTTGATCTTTCCCCGGTAGCGTTTTCATAAAAAGGGGAAAGATCAGTAATACCCTCATCCCTGATCAGGATGGGGGTATTTATTTTCAAGATAGGCTTTTGCATTTTTAAAGGATTCTGTTCGCGTCAGATGGATGTGATGTTCATTGATCTCATTAAGAATACCCAATGTTTCCAGAACCTGGGCGACGGTTTCACACATTGCAACCATCAGGACTTCAAGGTCGTTGCTTTTGGCATTTTCAATAATTTCAAGCAAGGCATAGGCCGTTGTCAGGTCGATGTAGGTGACTTTAGACATATCCAGGATCAAAAGGTCACAGCTGTCATCGGGTCTTAGAATTTCTGCCATACCACGTGCCGCCCCAAATGTAACGGGTCCGCCAAAATGGCAGTAGAAAACATGGTCCCCCAGGTCGGCAAGCAAATCATTTTCTTTCTGTGATAAATGTGATTTACCATGGCTTCCCTTGCTGGTGCGGATGGCCTGAAGCTGCAATTGTGACATTTGATGCAGTGTGATCATGCTCGCCGAGACCACCCCGAAACCTACGGCTATGACCAGATCGACAAACACCGTCAGGATAAGCACGGAACTGGTGAGGAAGATGCTCATTTTCGGGGCGTTTTTGATGATTTTAAGGAAGGGCCAATCGATAATATCCCATCCAACTTTCAAAAGAATACCTGCCAGAACAGCATGGGGAATGTGACTGGCAAGAGGACCTAGCCCCAACACAATTGCCAGCAATACAAGGGCATGGATCATTCCGGCAATTGGTGTTTGTCCGCCTGCGCGCACATTGATGACGGTACGCATGGTCGCTCCGGCACCGGGAATGGCCCCCATGACGCCGGCCAATGCGTTGCCAATCCCCTGACCGATCAGTTCCCTGTTCGGATTGTGTTCTGTCTTGGTGATATTGTCGGCAATCAGCGAGGTCAAAAGGCTGTCGATGGTGCCAAGGAGGGCAAGCATCATGGCAGAGCCCAGCATATCGGGAAAGCGTTCCCACAGGATATGGGGGATGTAAGGGTCGGGCAGGCCACTTGGGATATCGCCGATAATAGGTGCTGTGGGCAGCAGGGAAATGGATAAGACTGTACAGGTTACAAGGGCAATCAACGGTTCGGGGATAATTTTGGAAATTCGTTGGGGACAGAAGATCATGATGCCGAGGCTGAGGAGCCCTACAACAGCGGCATCTATCTGAATATTGGAGAGCAGGTCTGGCAAATATAATATTGCCCCCACTGTACCTCCAGCAGCCACATTGTGACCCAATAGCGGGGCAAGTTGCAGTAGGATGATGATTACGCCAATCCCGCTCATAAAGCCGGAAATAACGGAAAAAGGGACAAAACTGATAAAGCGTCCGATGCGCGCTAGTCCAAATGCAATCTGGAAAAGTCCGCTCATCATGACAACGGTAAAGGCCACGGCTGGTTGATCGGCATATTGCATGACTGTCGCGGTCATCACAACCGTCATCGGACCTGTAGGGCCTGAAACTTGCGCAGGTGTGCCGCCGAAGAGGGAAGCAAAAAAGCCAACAAGTATGGCGCCATACAATCCTGCCATCGGTCCCACGCCGGACGCGACACCAAAGGCAAGGGCAAGTGGCAGGGCAACCACAGCTGCAGTCAATCCGCCGAATATATCCCCTTTGAGGTTGTCCAGACGTAACGTGGCAATCATATTCCATCGTCCTTTATTTTTATGAGCAAGTAATTGTTTCATAAAGGGAATGAAAAAGCTACTGATGATATGTAACGAAGATTGTCACGAAAGGATCACGTGTTGGTCGTGAAAGAGTCTTGGAATTTGGTGAAACTCTGCTCACACCAAAAGGGGGGCATAGGCCAAAGCAATGGCTCCCAAAGTAAAAGTCCCACGCCCTCGACCAGCGTGGGCTTTTGTTTTAACTGGTATTCAGAGTTTTCTATGAATATATGAAGTGAAAAGATGGTTGAGATATTCGGATTTACCTTTTCTCGGCACCTAGACCTATTCGATTTTTGAGAGTTTAATCTTCACGTCTCCTTCCGGACTATTTTGCACGGATATTGGTACACTAAAGCTGCCAGTACTTGTAGAGATTTTAGACGTTGTAATTTGTGAGTCGTCTAAACTTCGATTGTCTGCAGCTACCAAGAAGTAATAATATCCAGGCTGTAGTACATTGAAGCTTTTGTTTATGGAATGACCCGTACCAAGTAGATTCAATGTGTCGATAGTTTTGACAACATTTTGATTTGAATCATAAAGTTCTAAGTAAGGCAGCACGGTTTTCTTTCGAAATCCGACACATTCGTAGCAGTCGCTTACGATATCGACCTGATAAGTTGCGATGTCTAGTTCTACGCTTTTAAAAAGTTTAAAATTTGATACGACTTTGCCAAGACGCATAACCGGGTCAGTAATTCGAATTTTGGCAAGTTGCTCTTTTGTTGTGGACAGTTCTTTAGCAGGTACGGTTTTGACAATTTCATTTATGTTTTCAAAGATTTTGCCAGGTTTACGCTCTACAAGTGCTTGATAGTCGTTGTAAGGAGAGCTGGAGCATCCCGTAATTAGGATGCTAAGGCACAGTCCTGCGATTGTTGAAAATACTCTTTTGCTTTTCATTATTCTTCTAACCATAAATTCTATTGTTTGGAGGGAAGCTGGGCACGTTCAGTCCCTTTAATGAACACAATGGAGAGTGTGTCTTTCAGTTGTTTGCTAACCTGGGTCGCAGAATTATCTATTGCATCCTTAATTTTAAGACCGTTGTTATCGGTCCAGATCGTTGCATTCTTCTCTTTGATAAGGTTGCGCAGGCGTTTAACTTCTGTTGAGATCATATTATATACATCTCGTTGATATGCCGAGCGCAATTTTTCACCAAGATTTTCCTTTGCCTGGGCTTTTAGCTCTCTGCTTCTTGGATGTGCCTGGGTTGTTTCATCGGGTTTACTTTCAAATGTCACAGTAGTATTTAGGAAAGTACGATCAAACTTCTCACTTACACCAAGAGCATGCTTTAGCTCTGAGGATACGGGGTACAAATCCACTTTAATTGTTGTCATAAGCGTAGATAAATCTTCGGAAAATCTGAACCTAGGGGTAAGAATGCCAATGCTATCTATATTGTTTGGGTTGGAAGACAGGTAAGTGTCGAGATCTGTTTTTGTAAGAGGGGTGTCGGAAAACTTCACTGACTTGAAAGTGGCAAGTGCATTGCTGATTTTTTTCTCTAATTTCATTTTGCAGATTAACGTCTTTAATTTCAGCTAGGATAGGGGCCATAAGTTCTTGCTGTTGATTTCTTTGTACTGTCATGGCTGCAATATCTGCCGCAGCCCAAAGCAATCCGCCTCCCATAATCTGGGTGGCATTCGAGCCTTGAATATCAGCCTTTAAGTCTGCGTATTTATTGTTTAGGAATATTTCACTTGAATTAATTGCGTGCTTTGCAGTCAGCGAAAGAACTGGTTTTTCACGTCCAACACATCCTGTTAAGCCAACGATTATGAGGATGCTTAATAAAGATAAAAGCTTGCAGTTATAAGTGTTTAAAATTGAATGCATAGTCTATCCCTTGCGCTTGATTGTTCTAGCATGGGTAGCACCTATTAATTTGGATCGCAATCCTTAGTGTTTTTAAGCGCTGTTAAATGATCTTAAAGATATTCTACATTTAGCAGTTGGTTGACGCATGCGCTGGAGAACGTATTTGGTTGATTCTCTCTGATATTATTGAGGTGAGGTTAGCATGGAGCTGCTAGTGATGTTTATATGGTTGTGTTGTCTGGTAATGTTGACAGCTTTTAGTTTTTGATCTTTATTTGTTTGGTGTTGAGTTTCGGTGAAGTGATGAGGACATGATGAAATGGAAAGGGCGTCTAAGTTTTGTTTGCTTGTTCGTTATGTTCACAGGGTGCAAAGATTTAAATTTCAATCTAGTTTATGTTCCTAACTTCCCGGTTACCATTGCAGGAGAAATTTCTTCGGCTAAAGGATGGCGGAATGTTGAAATAGAAGGTTCTTCTGTTTCTCCAATATACATATCAAATAAGAAAATTTGTCCAAATGACATTCTCCATTTTCAATATCAGCTTACGAAAACTTACAAAGACTGGTTGATCAATCTTGAACTGAAAGCCGTTACATATGCGGACGGGACTAGATACACTTTTAAGTTTCCACGAGGAGTGTCGGTTGGAGCAACCCAGCGCGCGGAGGTGAATGGGAAACAATTATCTGTAACAGGTGGCTATACTTTGATGGTGCGCCCTTCATCTGCAACTTGGCCAATAAAGCCGTGGCCAATTTGGGGATCGTCAAATCTATCAATATGCCAATTGTAAGATAATTAGCATATGATTGCCTGCGCAGGAATGAGGTGTTGTAGCCTAAGAAAAAACCCCGCTGTTTCCAGCAGGGCTTTACTCATTCAGGCAATAAAGCGTCGTGAATTACCCGCGTAGCTCACCGCCTGTGTTTTTGGCAACAGAAGCCACGACTTTGTCAGAGACGGCTTGGATTTGCTCGTCGGTCAGGGTCTCGGTTGTGGGCTGCAAAGTGATGTTGATGGCAACGGATTTTTTACCGGCCTCCATATTTTCCCCTTCATAGACGTCAAACACGCTGGCAGCGGTAATCAGTTTTTTGTCAGCCGTTTTGGCGGACTGGATGATCTTGGCAGCTGGGATGTCGCTATCGACCACAAAGGCGAAGTCACGTTCAACAGGCTGGAACTGGCTTAGTACCAGAAGCGGACGCAACGCTCCTGTTTTCTTGGCTTTGCCCGCCGGGATGTTGCCCAGATAGACTTCAAAGCCAACTGCAATGCCTTTATATCCCATCTTCGCAAGCACACCGGGGTGCAGTTCCCCAAAGTAAGCCAATGTGTTTTTCGGACCAAGCTTCAACGCGCCAGAACGACCCGGGTGGTAATGTGCTGGCGCTCCTTCCGGGTCAACCTGCAGGCTGTCAACCTTGGCACCAGCAGCTTCCAGAACAGCGATCACGTCTGCTTTGGCGTCAAACACATCCACACGACGCGGACCTTCTGCCCAGTTGCGCGGGCCGGTCTGGCCTGTGCGCACACCGCCAACCACAACGGGTTGCTGGTCGGCTTCGTCGCCATCAAACTGCGGGCCAACTTCGAACAGGCAGCCGTTTGGCATGCCGCGATCGTTATTGCGCTGGCACGCCGCCAGAAGGTTTGGCAGCAGGGACGGACGCATAATCTCCAAATCAGTACTGATTGGGTTGGTCAGGCGCAGGTTTTCATCTGTCCAGCCAAAGAGCTTGGCTTGTTTTTCTGGCAGGAAGGCATAAGTGACAGCCTCGGACACACCGCGTGCAACCAGCGTGCGGCGGGCTGCATCGCGTTTTTGCTGGGCAGGGGTCAAAGCGACCTTTGGCAGATTGCTTTCACGTTCCAAAGAGACTTCTTCGATATGGTCATAGCCGAAGACACGGATGACTTCTTCAACCAGGCAAGCTTCCAGTTCGATGTCTGAACGCCAGCTTGGCGGGTTCACTTCAAACGTTTCGCCACGGTCTTCCAGCTGACAGCCGAGGATTTCCAAGATGCGAACCATTTCGGCTTCGGGTACGTCCACGCCTGTCAATTGTTTGACGCGGGCTTTACGCAGCGTGATGGTGCGTTGCCATTGGGGCTCTTCACCCGCAACAACCAGGTTGGAAACCTCACCGCCGCAAAGCTCAACGATCAGGCGGGTTGCCATCTCGGTCATCTCGATAACAGCAGCTTCATCCACGCCACGCTCAAAACGGTAACGCGCATCAGAGATGATATCCAGCTTGCGGCCTGTCATGGCGGTGCGGATCGGATCAAACAACGCACATTCCAGGAAGACGTTGGTGGTATCGTCCTGACAGCCTGAGTCTTCACCGCCCATGATGCCGCCAAGGGCATGTGGAGTGGTGTCATCACAGACAACCGTCATTTCCGCATCCAGCGTATATTCTTTTTCGTCCAGTGCCTTCATGGTCTCGCCATCCTTGGCCAGACGCACGTTGATGTCACCGGAAAGCTTGTCAGCATCAAAGACGTGCAGCGGACGGCACAGACCTTGAGAGAAATAGTTAGTCACATCTACCAGCTTGGAGATCGGACGTAAGCCCACAGCCAGCAGCTTGTCCTGCAGCCATTTGGGCGACGGGCCGTTTTTCACGCCACGAATGTAGCGACCTGCAAATTGCGGGCAGGCTTTTGTATCGTGAATGTTGATCTTGATCGGGCTTTCAAAGGTACCTTCAACCGCATCCGTATTGATGTCTTTAAGTGTGCCGAAACCTGTTGCGGCCAGGTCGCGGGCAATACCGCGCACGCCTGCACAATCGCCACGGTTTGGTGTAATGGCGATTTCAATGATCGGATCAGTCAGACCCATCACGTCAACAGCGCGCGCCCCAACTTCAACGTCGGCAGGCAGATCAACGATCCCGTCGTGGTCTTCAGACAGTTTCATTTCTGCTTCCGACATCATCATGCCTTCTGATGGCACGCCGCGAATTTTGGTTGGCTTGAGCGTGACGTCCAGACCCGGGATGTAAGAACCGGATGTGGCAAAGACGCCTTTCAGGCCCGCACGTGCGTTTGGTGCCCCACAGACCACATCATATTCTTTTTCCCCATCAGAGACTTTAAGCACTTGCAGCTTGTCCGCATCCGGGTGACGTTCTGCAGAAAGAATTTCCGCAACCTTAAACGTTTCCAGACCTTCTGCGCGGTTTTCCACGCCTTCGACCTCAAGGCCGATCATGGAGAGTTTTTCAACGATCTCGTCGAATGTTTTGTCCGTGTCGAGGTGCTCAAGCAACCAGCTATATGTGAATTTCATCGGGTCAGCCCTCCCACCATAGATGGCACATCCAGGGCTTTAAAGCCGTAGTGACGCAACCAACGTAAATCTGATTCATAGAATGTGCGCAAGTCAGGAATGCCATATTTCAGCATGGCAATCCGTTCGATCCCCATGCCGAAGGCAAAGCCCTGGTATTTTGAAGAATCGATACCGCAGTTTTCCAGAACTTTCGGGTGAACCATGCCGCAGCCCAAAATCTCAAGCCAGTCATCGCCAGCCCCGATCTTGAATTCACCGCCTTCACGGGTACAGCCGATATCCACTTCCGCAGACGGTTCTGTGAAGGGGAAGTAGCTTGGGCGGAAACGAACAGGCAGGTCATCCACACCGAAGTATGCTTTGCAGAAATCGATCAGGCAGCCCTTGAGGTGACCAAAGTGTGTTTTTTCGTCAATGACCAGACCTTCGATTTGATGGAACATGGGTGTGTGTGTCGCATCATAATCACAACGATACGTGCGACCCGGGCAAACGATACGGATCGGTGCGCCTTTTTCCTGCATGGAACGGATTTGTACAGGAGAGGTGTGGGTACGCAAGACCATGCGGTTGCCGTCTTGTTCACGTGGCAGATAGAAGGTGTCGTGGTCCTGACGGGCTGGGTGTTCCGGGCCGATGTTCAGCGCACCGAAGTTACGCCAGTCATCTTCGATATTCGGGCCTTCTGCAACGGTGAAACCCATTTCGCCAAAAATCGCGATGGCTTCATCAATGGTCTGGCTGACCGGGTGAACGGTGCCGGATGTTTCAGGGCGTGTGGATAAAGTCACATCCACTTTTTCTGCCATCAGACGGGCGTTAAGCTCAGCATCTGCCAGGTCGGTTTTGCGCGCCTCAATAGCCTGGGCCACTTCACCTTTGACAAGGTTCAGCTTCATGCCAGTTTCTTTGCGCTCCTCTGGGCTCAGATCCTTCATGTTTTTCATCATGGAGGTGATGGAGCCTTTTTTACCCAAGGCTGAGACACGAATGTCGTCGAGAGCTTTTGAGTCTGTTGCAGCTGCAACAGCGCTCAATACGTCTTCTTTAATTTGATCTAGGTTTTCCATATCCGTTCCTAAATGGAAAAATGTGTGACAAGAAAAAAGGGGACTAAAGCCATAAGGCTTCAGTCCCCTTTTCCAATAACTTTCAATGTAAAGCAAGCAGCTTTACATGAGCGTTTTATTACTTGGCAAGAGCGGCCTGAGCCTGGTCTACCAAAGATTTAAACGCTTCTGGCTCACGTGCAGCCAGGTCAGCCAGGACTTTACGGTCCAGCTCGATACCAGCCAGCTTGAGGCCATTCATGAATTGAGAGTAAGAAACACCGTACTGACGTGCACCAGCGTTGATACGCTGAATCCACAGAGAGCGGAAGTTACGTTTCTTGGCGCGACGGTCGCGGTATTGATACTGCAGGCCTTTGTCAACTTTCTGACGAACAACGCTGAGGACGTTTTTATTACGACCACGGTAGCCTTTGCCTTGTGCAACAATCTTTTTGCGACGATTGCGAGATGATACTGCTGTAGTAGAACGCATTTTTTTAAACCTTTATATAACGTGTGCGGCGATTAAGCGTAAGGCAACATTGTTTTTGCCATGCGTGCATCAGCAGCAGACAGAACGAATGAACCACGTGCCTGGCGTTTCATTTTGTTGGAACGCTTGCGCAGGTTGTGAGATTTAAATGCGTATGCACCGCGAACTTTACCAGTCGCAGTAATCTTGAAACGCTTTTTAGCGCCAGATTTTGTCTTCATTTTAGGCATTTCATTATCCTTTAGATATCTACATTAAACCCGACGGAGAGGCATGCCTTAGCCATACGCGTCATCATTTAATGCCTTTAACAAAATAAGCGCCACAGACTTATCTGTCTGCGACGAGGTAGCGGGTTATAGACTCATGTTTGAATTGTTTCAAGAAGATTCTGCCTGTCAGTAGGATAAAAGCCATTCAGCGCTTTTTTCAAGTTGATCAGCAGGTACTTCCTTGACGACCATGGCCTGCAAATCTTCCAGAGTGACGCTACGCAGTTTTTCACGCCAGGCTTCATCGGCATCCCACATGACACGTGCGATGGAACAGGGTTTGGTGAGGTCCGGTTTTTTGTCAAGGCAGGGGTTGTTCGCGCGGATTTCGCTACATTTAAACGTGCTTTTCTTGCCCTCAACGGCTTCGACAATATCTAAAAAGGTTATGTCTTGATTGGGTTTCGCCATCCGGTAGCCCCCTTTGGGACCAAGTGTGCCTTCTACCAATCCCGCTTGTGAGAGGCTTTGCAGCGCCTTGGAGAGATATTCTTTCGGCACGTCGTGGAATTCAGACAGAGCTTTGGTTGAGAGATATGTCTCCGGTGGCAGGGCTGCGAGCACGGCGCAGCAATGAAGTGCCCATTCTACCTGGTTTTTGAGGATCATATCTTTGGCCTTTGCTGGTTGGTCTTCGTTCCTTTGTACCCATAATTTATAAAAAAAAGAAGCCGCCTTTGCCTGGGGGGAGAACAAAGGCGGCCAGATGGCCTTTCTTATTTAAGAAAGACCTGCGCGATTCAGGCCGAAGAATTCATCGGCGGAACCCGGCGGGACTGTGAAGGGGATGGCAAGTCGGTTCCAGCTGTTGATGCTTGCAACCGCAAACGTCAGATCAGAGAGTTCCTGTTCAGAAAGTTCTTCACGCACTTCATTGAAGAAATCTTGCGAAATTCCGTCGTGACCCAGCTTGGTGACTGCTTCTGCCCACGCGAGGGCGGCTTTTTCCTTGTCGGTGAAAAGTGGAGATTCTGCCCAGATGGCGACATGATGGACGCGTAGTTCACGCTCACCTGCGATCTTGGCTTCCTTGACATGCATATCCAGACAGAAGGCACAGCCGTTTAGTTGAGAAACCCGGATGTCGATCAGGTGCAGCAGCTTTTTATCAATGGATGACTTTTCTTTTGTCGCCATGGAAAAGGCGGCCATCTTTTCATAAAGAGGGGCAGACAGTTCAAAATGGTTGAGGCGTTGTTGCATGGGGGATGTCCTTTGAAAATTAATTACGGATAAAAAATATCCTTAATTAAAAAGAGAGTCAAGCCTCTGTGAATTTTGGATCATTGAGGCGGGTCGCTCAGGATCATGACCAGGCTGAAGGTGATGAACATGGCTCCACTTAAAAAGCTGATCACACGGCTACCTTTTTCTGAAGAAATATGACCACGGATGCGACGGGCGAAGACGGCATAAATGCTATGAACGATTATAATCAAGGCGCAATAGGTGAAGACCCCAATTGAAAAAGAAGCAACCACATTGCTGGCGTGCGTATTGAGGTGCGGAAAGGTTGCCAGAAAAAAGAAGACGGCTTTTGGGTTGCTGAATTGCAGATAGAGGGCTTGTAGGAAATAATCGTGTCTATTGCTTTGAGGTCCACTTGTCTGCTCGGTTGAATGTGCCCTCAACATTTTGATGCCTAGGCAAAAGAGATAGAGTGCGCCGCTATATTTCATGATGGTAAAAGCGGTTTCTGATGTAGTGATCAAAACGCCCACGCTGGTTGCAGAAAAAACCGATACGATCAAAGCGCCGACGGCAAGACCACAGATGCCAAAAAATGTAGAAAGGCCATCAGACCTCATCGTGTTGTTTAAAGTCAGGATGACGCCGGGGCCGGGGCTGGCAACTGTCGTCAGCGCCATGACGAGGAAAATCCAGTAGGTCATTGAAGGTCTCTTTCAATTAACTGTTTGTAATTTCCTCAGCCTCCCATATTTTAAAAGATAGAAAAAATTTGTTTTTATATGTTTAAATGATAGAGAAGGTATCTTTTGGAGACGTCATTTCTGGAAAGTGTCCTGGCAGTCGTTCAGCATAAATCCATCACGGCTGCCGCCCGTATGCAGGGCATTACGCCCGCAGCTGTTCGCCAGCGGATCAAGGCACTGGAAGCTGAATTTCAGGTCGAATTGTTTAAACGTTCTGGCCGTCAAGTGGTGGCGAGCGAGGCCTGCCTGCAGATGCTGGGCGAAATGGGGGATGTGGTTGAACGCACCCATCGCCTAAAATCCAGAATTCAAGATCAACATTTGCGTGGTCCCCTGAAGGTGGGGGCAATTGTGACGGCCATGCCCAAGCTGGTGGCAGAGGCTTTGCGTAAGATCAAAGAAACGGCCCCTTTTATTCAGGTGCAAATCTATCCTGGTACATCGCGCCTGCTTTATGAGCAGTTTGTTGCGGGGGAACTGGACGTGGTGATCATGATCAAACCACCATTTGATCTGCCAAAAGAATTTCAGTTTCAGGAAATCAGAAAAGACGCCTTGGTGCTTCTGTCTCCAAAGGAGGCAACCGGATCGCTGGAAGAGATGTTCAAAGATTATCCTTATATTTGCTATGACCCGCAATCCTGGGGCGGCATGCGCGCTGAGGCTTTCTTAAAGGATCGCCAGATCACGCCGGATTATCTGTGTACGCTGGATGCGCTTGAAGTGATCCCTTTTTACATTGATCAGGGGCTGGGCATTTCGCTGGTCCCGGACTGGGGGGAATTCTGGATCGATAATCTGAATGTCAAAAAGACAAAGATCACGGACCATCGATTTGAACGCACCATCATTAGTGCCTATCGATCCAATTCAGCTAAGGAAAGGATGGTCGATGCTTTTCTTTGCGTTATGACCTAGTTGACTGTGTGACGATCAAAGGGGCTGTCTAATGAAAAGGTTGGCACAATCACATTGATACGTTCCCCCACACCGCTGATCATTTCATATGATCCGCCCATGAAGCCGCTTGGGGTCTGCAGGGGAACGCCACTGGTATATTCGTATGTTTCGCCCGGTTCCAAAAGGGGTTGATCGCCGACCACGCCCTCGCCGCGCACTTCCTGAATGCGGCCCAAGCCATCTGTGATTTTCCAATAGCGTGAGATCAGTTGGACAGGTTCGTGCCCTTCGTTATCGATACGAATGTGATAGGCCCACATATAGGCGCTTTTTTCAGGATCAGATTCTTCTTCCAGAAAAATCGGATTGACCGTGACGGTGACCATACGGGTTGTTTCTGAAAATTGCATGTTGCCCATGTCCTTATCTTTCTGTTTGCCTGTATTCTAAGATGGGTGTTTTGGGCTGATTACGCAATAAGGAATTAACGTTCAGCAGCTTTAAGGTTTGTTTACTTTTAGAATATATGATGAAATACAACCCTCAATAGCTAATCGGGAGGCCCTCGTGGCAAAGCTGTTAATTGTCGATGATGACATGAGTATTTTGCTGATTATGAAAACAGCTCTTGCAGAAGCAAGCTTTCAGGTGCAAAGCGCTGAAAGCGGTGCGGATGCACTAAAGATGCTGAAGAAAAGCAAATATGACCTGTTGATCACTGATATTTTAATGCCCGAAATTGATGGCCTTGCTGTGATTGACGAAGCCATTGCTGAAAACCCTGATATCAGTATTCTGGCTATTTCCGGCGGCGGTGCCGATAAAGACGGTGGCGATCTGCTGGATGCAGCATTGACGTCTGGTGCTGATGCGATCCTGCAAAAGCCTTTCCGCCCGGATGAGCTGGTGCGTACCGTTAAGGCACTGTTGCGTTAATAAAGCAGTAAACCTGAGTTTACTGCCCTTTGGGTGTAAGCTTCAAAAGCTGCCCGTTAGATTTATCTGTCAGAATATAAAGATAGCCGTCCGGCCCGGTGCGTACATCCCGGATACGTGCCATTCTGTTTAACAAAACTTCCTGTTCAATCACCTGATCACCCTTCATGGTGAGGCGGCGCAGGTGCCGTTTGGCGAGTGCCCCGACAAAGAGATTACCTTTCCAGTTGGGGAATTTATCGCCCGTATAAAATTCCATCCCGCTTGGAGCAATGGATGGGTCCCAATAGACAATTGGTTGTTCCATCCCCGGTGCGTGTGTTTTATCGGAAATGATCGCCCCGCTGTAGTCAATCCCATAGGTAATGGCGGGCCAGCCATAGTTGGCCCCCGGTTTCAGTTTATTGACTTCATCGCCCCCGCGTGGGCCATGTTCATGGGCCCAGATGGATTGATCTGATGGGCGAATGGCAAGGCCTTGCGGATTGCGATGGCCATAGCTGTAAATTTCCGGCTTATATTCCGGTTTGTTCACAAAAGGATTGTCGGCAGGGACGGTCCCGTCCGGATGAATGCGCATGATGCTGCCGATATGGTTGGCCGGGTTCTGCGCCTGTTTCATCCTGCTGTAACGATCCCCGACGGTGATGAATAAGGTGCCGTCTTCATGAAAACGCAGGCGTGACCCATAATGGGCACTGCCCGTGGTTTTTGGGCTGACGGCAAAGATAATTTCCGGATTTTCCAGGTGGTCATCGACTAGCTGGGCACGGGCAACTTCTGTTCCCGCACCGCCTGCACCCTGTCCAGCAAAGCTGAAATAGATAAACTGATTACTGGCAAATTCCGGATCAACCGCCACATCCAGCAGGCCGCCCTGCCCGGCGGTAAAGATATGTCCCGGCAGTCCCTTGACGGGGTCCGGCAACAGGCGACCCTGTTTGATAAGACGCAGGCGCGGGCCATCGCGCTCGGTAATCAGAATATCGCCATTGGGCAGAAAGGCAAAGCCCCAGGGGTGATCCAGCCCGCTTGCGACTTCTACGACTTTAAAATCATGCTTGTCGGAATGATAAGTTTGTCCGGCTTGTGCGTTGGCAACGGACAAAATCAGAAAGGTGAGGAAGAGACTGAACCGGATCATGAAGGAATCCTTTTTGAAAAACGATACATCCTATGATGTAGGATGTATTGCCTTCTGCAAAAGGGTTAATCCTGCTTTGGGTACTGTTTATAGCCTGTAAAGCCCGCACTCCACGGATCACGCCCGGGTTTTGGGGCGGGTTTGTCAAGGGCACCCTGTTTGCCATAGGTTTTGAATTTTTCCAGAACCTCGTCCATTTCCTCGTCCGAAAGAATGTGTGGTTCCCCCACCTGCAGGGCGATGAGATATTGCTGGCAGAGAAGTTCGACTTCTTGGGCAATGGCTAACGCTTTTTTCAGGCTTTCAGCAGCCACGATCATGCCGTGATTTGCCAGCAGACAGGCCTTTCGGCTTTGCAAGGCAACGATGGCACGATCAGAAAGTTCTTGCGTTCCGAAGGTGGCGTAGGGCGCACATCGGATGGATTTTCCACCCGCCACCGCAATCATATAATGAAAAGGCGGCAAATCCCGGCGCAGGCACGCCAGCGTGGTGGCATATTTGGAATGGGTGTGGATGATGGCTTGAACGTCGGTGCGTGCCTTATAGATATCGCGGTGAAACAGCCATTCGCTGGACGGTTTCAGCTTGCCCTGATAGGACCCATCCATTTTCAGGTTTACGATATCCTTGGCTTCCAGCTTGTCATATTCTACGCCCGAAGGGGTGATGAGAAACCCATCATCGCCTTCGCGTGCAGAAACATTGCCACTGGTGCCTTGATTGACCCCAATGGCATTCATCTTTAACGCTGTATCAATGACGTCCTGGCGTAGCATCAGACTTTTTCCGGAAACAGGGCCGCAAGCCCTTCTTTCGAAGCGGGCGAGACGCCGCGTTCGGTGATCAGACCCGTCACATATTTGCGTGGCGTCACATCAAAGGCATAGTTCCCGGCCATGCAGCCTTCTGGCGTGATGGTCACGGTTGCAACCGATCCATCTTTCAGGCGACCGGTCATTTCGGTGACTTCTTCCTGATCGCGCTGTTCAATCGGAATGTCCTTTACGCCATCATCAACCGTCCAGTCAATGGTTGGGGATGGCAGGCCGACGTAGAACGGCACGTCATTGTCATGGGCCGCCAGTGCTTTTAGATAGGTCCCGATCTTGTTACAGACATCCCCGCTTGCGGTGGTGCGGTCCGTTCCGACGATACACAGGTCCACCTCACCATGTTGCATCAAATGACCGCCTGCGTTATCGACGATCAAGGTGTGTGGAACACCATGATTGCCAAGCTCCCATGCGGTAAGCGAAGCCCCCTGATTACGTGGACGGGTTTCATCAACCCAGACGTGGATCGGAATGCCTGCTTCAAAGGCTTTATACATGGGGGCCGTTGCTGTGCCCCAGTCAACGGTTGCGAGCCAACCTGCGTTACAGTGGGTCAGGATATTGACCACGCCCTGTTTGCCCTTTTTCTCCCAGATCTCTTCAATGATCTTGAGGCCATGATCGCCAATGGAAGAATTCTGCGCCACATCATCATCACAGATTTGCGCAGCCAGTTTGTATGCCGCTGCCTCACGTTCGCCTTCTGCAAGCGGGAAGATTTTATCGCGCATCTCATCCAGGGCCCATCGCAGGTTTACCGCTGTGGGGCGGGTGGCGTAAAGATCGTTATAGGCCTTATCAAACCCGGCATCTGTTGCATCATGATGCAGCGCCAATGCCATCCCATAGCCAGCCGTCGCCCCGATCAATGGTGCGCCCCGCACCAGCATATCCTTGATCGCCACACAGGCGTCTTCCAGATTTTCCATGGTGACGATTTCATAGATATGCGGCAGTTTCGTCTGATCAATAATATCAACTGCCCAGCCGTTTTCATTTAGCCAGATGGTGCGTGTTGGGGTGCCGTTAACTTTCATGAAGTGAGTCCTGATTATAGCTTTGTGTCAGTGAATTTGTAATCTTTGAATTTGGCATCAAAGTGAATTGAATTTTTATCAATTGAAATATTGTATATATCGGGCAAAAGCACATCTGTGTTTTGGACTTCGTGGAAAATTCCATCTTCCAACCACCAGAACCCCTCAGTCTCTTGCACTAGTTTTTTAGTGCCATCTTTTTTCGGCTTAAAAAACTTACTTTGATATGTACCATTGTTTCTCCTAATCATTTCCCATGAGTACTGGGTTTTTCCTTCTGAGTTAGTTTTCTCTCCCCTCCATGAACCTACAAGTTTTTGTTCTGCATTATTTACTGTGCGTTCTATCATTTGTTTTTGAATTTTATCCCGATAAGTAATTCGTTTTTCATTTTTAGAAATAGTTCTGCAATTGGGATGGTTTTCATCCCCCTTGACATACTTAGCGTGAATCCAATCTTTTAGGGTTTTAATTTTAAATGCTGTATAACCGCTGAATTTGCAATGGAAACGGAGGTAATAATCACCTTGTTTATTGTTCCATGTTGTTCGACGAAATAGTTCTCCAAATGCTTCAGCATCAAGGATTTTTCCCGTAACTTCGAACCAAGTGTTATCCTGAACGTAAACTTCGTAGAGAAAAGGTTTCTTTTTTGCTTCCTGTGCTTGCGAGTTGTTTGTGGAGAACAATGTTAATGATGTGAGAAATATGATGAGTATAGAACGTAACATGTCAGATTATTCCAATTTACTTTACTTCAACACACGACCAGCGACCGCATCAAGTTTGGCAACCAGCTCCGGGTCGCGGGCATCGGGTGCGGTGATCAGGGCATATTCCAATGCGGTGTGGCATCCACTTGGGCAGGGCAGAGGGGCAGCTGCAATCTTCGGGGCAGCAGCTTTCACGAGGGCGCGGCCTTTGTCGGCGTTGCTCATCAGCACCTGGATGATTTGTTCGACCGTCACATCGTCGTGGTCTTCGTGCCAGCAGTCATAATCTGTAACCATGGCAACGGTGGCGTAGCCCATTTCGGCTTCGCGTGCGAGCTTGGCTTCGGGCATGTTGGTCATGCCGATGACGGAGCATCCCCAGGAACGATACAGGTTTGATTCTGCCTTGGTGGAGAATTGCGGGCCTTCCATACATAAATATGTGCCGCCGCGGGTGTATTCAATCCCGGTTTCTTTCAAGGCGTCTTCCAGACAATCGACCAGACGTTTGGACACAGGCTCGCCAAAGGCCACATGCGCCACACATCCGGTGGTGAAGAAAGATTTGTCGCGCGCAAAGGTGCGGTCAATATAATCATCTGCCAGCACGAAATGCCCCGGTGGCAGTTCTTCCTTTAACGAGCCACAGGCTGAAACGGAAACGATGTCCGTAACACCTGCACGTTTCATCGCATCGATATTGGCGCGGTAGTTGACTTCGCTTGGGGAGATTTTGTGACCACGGGCGTGGCGGGGTAGAAAGCGCATCTGGACCCCGTCCAGTTCCCCAAACAGAATGTCGTCGGAAACTTTGCCGAACGGCGAGGTGATGGTTTCCCAACGGACATTTTCCAGTCCGTCGATTTCATAGATGCCGCTGCCGCCGATAATGCCAATGATGGTTTCAGACATAATTTTAGATTCTCCTGTGGTCGAATGACGTTGTTGGGATGATTTTTGCCACGGATTGCAGATAGAATCCAAGAGAAATGAAAAAAAAATAAAAGCCTGTCCAAATGGTCAAAAAACGACCATGCAACGCACAAAAAATAAGCCTTTCTTTACAGTGCAATGCACCATAATGCCTGATTTATGAACAACTTGGGAAAAATGCCTACCCACTACTACGCAGATTTGAAGATTGGTGCAAAAAATTTGAATCAGAAAGCGAATTTGGTCTTGCCAATCTGTCAAATAAGGGTAAAGCTGCATCAGTTGCATTTGGATTAATACTTTTGATCCATTTGTACACACGGGTTTAAAACGCAGGTTTTTATCTGCACAAATATGTGAACGATCGCGTTCAGAAAATGAAATGATTTAGAAAAAACGTTAGGGATTTTCTGGTCGCGATATTCTAGAGATTATAGGGTCTTTCACAGAGCTTATGGTCTTTCGTTCTTCTTCAATTTACGGGAGATTTATAAATGAAGAAAACAATGTCTGTCCTGACCGGCGCACTCGTTGCAACAGCCGTTTCAGCCACTGCTTCTATGGCAGCGGATACTCTGGAAGCTGTTAAAGCACGCGGCGAACTGCTGTGTGGTGCATCAACTGGTCTTCCTGGCTTCTCACTGCCAGATGAAAAAGGTAACTGGACAGGTCTTGATGTGGATACCTGTCGCGCGGTTGCTGCTGCCGTTCTGGGTGATGCCAACAAAGTTAAGTTCATTCCACTGACGGCGAAAGAGCGTTTCACAGCATTGCAGTCTGGTGAGATTGACATTCTGTCTCGTAACACCAC
Source organism: Terasakiella sediminum (assembly GCF_033100395.1). Taxonomy (NCBI): domain Bacteria; kingdom Pseudomonadati; phylum Pseudomonadota; class Alphaproteobacteria; order Rhodospirillales; family Terasakiellaceae; genus Terasakiella; species Terasakiella sediminum. The sequence continues at coordinate 63,757 of NZ_JAWLVJ010000002.1, forward strand.
ATGGACACACACACGTGATACGTCTCTGGGGCTGAACTTCGCGGGCGTTAACTATTATGATGGTCAAGGCTTCCTGGTTCAAAAAGAACTGGGCGTAAAATCAGCGCTTGAACTGGACGGTGCGTCTGTTTGTATCCAGGCTGGTACAACAACAGAATTGAACCTTGCTGATTATTTCAAGCTGAACGGCATGTCTTTCAGCCCTGTTGTATACGATACATCTGATCAGACTGTACAAGGTTTTGCGGCTGGTCGTTGTGACATTCTGACATCTGACCAATCTCAGCTTTATGCACTTCGTTCCAAGCTGGATGATCCAAGCAAAGCGGTTGTTCTGCCGGAAGTTATTTCCAAAGAGCCACTCGGCCCTGTTGTTCGTCAAGGTGATGACGCCTGGTTCAACATTGTGAAATGGACATTGTTTGCACAAGTAAACGCTGAAGAATTTGGCGTAACATCTGGTAATGCGGACGAAATGCTGAAAAGCAACAACCCGAACATCCAGCGTCTGCTGGGGACTTCAGGTGATGCAGGTGCCAAGCTTGGTCTTGGTGCAAACTGGGCATACAACGCGATCAAACAGGTTGGTAACTATGGTGAAATGTTTGACCGCAACGTTGGTCCAAAAACACCACTGCAAATCTCACGCGGCTTGAACGCATTGTGGACTAAAGGCGGTCTGCAGTATGCGCCACCAGTACGCTAAGATCAGTTGATCTGCGAATGACAAGTGGGTGTGTTTTTTGCGAAGGTTTTCGTCAAAAGGCACGCCCATTTTTTCTTTTATGATTTAAGTTTGGAGTGTGCTCATGTCGCAAAATAATAACGACAGCACCACCGAGCCCAAACAATCGTCTTCGGCTTTATATGATCCGCGCGTGCGTGGAGCCGTCTTTCAGGCTCTTTTGGTCATGTTTCTGGTGTGGCTTGGCTGGACAATTTTCCAGAACACCCTTCAGAATATGGAAAGCCGTGGCATTACCACGGGCTTTGATTTTTTAAGTAATCCGGCAGGCTTTGAGATTCTCATGAGCCTTGTCCCCTACAGTTCAGAATCCACTTATGGCCGGACTTTCCTGGTCGGTCTGTTAAATACGGTTCTGGTTTCCCTGGTCGGTATTTTCCTGGCCACCATTCTGGGCTTTGTGATGGGTGTGGCCCGTCTGTCCAAGAACTTTCTGATTGCCAAAGTTGCAAGCTTCTATGTGGAAACTTTGCGTAACATTCCGTTGCTTTTGCAGATTTTTTTCTGGTATTTCGCGGTGCTGCAACCGTTGCCAAGCCCACGTAACAGTGCGGAATTTGCAGGTGTCTTCTTCCTTAATAACCGTGGCCTTTATGTACCTGCACCGATTTTGGAAGCCGGTTTCAACTTTGTTGTTGCTGCCTTTATTCTTGGTATTATGGGCACCATTGTTCTTTCAAAATGGGCACGCAAACGCCAGGAAGCAACAGGGCAGCAGTTCCCTGTTCTATATAGCAGCCTTGGCCTGATCATTGGTTTGCCGCTTGTTGTTTTCCTTCTTCTTGGTGCTCCGCTCAGCTGGGATATGCCGGGTCTGAAAGGCTTTAACTTCCGCGGTGGTGTGCCAATCATCCCCGAGTTCATTGCCCTGTTGATGGCATTGACCACCTATACCGCTGCCTTTATCGCCGAGATCGTGCGTGCTGGTATTCTGGCCGTCCCCCACGGTCAGACAGAAGCAGCTGAAAGCCTTGGGATCAAGAAAAGCGTGTCGCTGCGTTTGATCATTATCCCGCAGGCCATGCGCGTAGTGATCCCGCCGCTGACCAGCCAGTATCTGAACCTTGCGAAAAACTCGTCTCTGGCGACTGCCATCGGTTATCCCGATATCGTCTCGGTCTTTATGGGCACGACCCTGAACCAGACTGGTCAAGCCGTCGAGATCGTTGCCATGACAATGGCCGTTTACCTGACCATCAGCCTGACACTTTCCGTCGTGATGAACTGGTACAACAAAGCCATGGCCCTGAAGGAGCGTTAATATGGGAAAATATGTTGAAAAAGAAGCGCTCCCACCACCCGTATCGACCACGGGACCCATTGCCTGGGTGCGCCAGAATTTGCTGTCCTCACCTGCCAATACGGTGATGACCCTCTTTGCCCTTTATCTGTTGTGGGAATTTGTCCCGCCACTGCTGAACTGGGCGTTTTTTGAAGCGAACTTCGCCGGCGATAGTCCGGAAGCCTGTTCGGGTGCCGGGGCCTGTTGGGTCTTTATCAAGACACGGCTTGGTTTCTTCACCTATGGTTTCTATACCGAAGCCGAAAGATGGCGCGTGGATCTGAGCTTCCTGTTGCTCGCCCTCGTGGTTATCCCGCAGTTCATCCAGAACTTCCCTTACAAAGCCTGGATCGGTGTGGCGGGTCTGACCGTCCTGCCGGTTGTGGTCGGGATTTTGCTGCTGGGTGGCATGTTTGGTCTTGAACATGTGGAAACCCACCAGTGGGGTGGCCTGATGCTGACATTGGTTTTGTCCTATGTGGGGATCGTTGCGGCCTTGCCGTTCGGGGTGATCCTTGCCTTGGGGCGTCGATCTGAAATGCCGACGGTGCGCATTGTTTGTGTGACCTTTATTGAATTGTGGCGTGGTGTGCCGCTGATCTCGGTTCTCTTTATGGCGTCTGTGATGCTGCCTTTATTCCTGCCATCCGGTTGGGACTTTGAAAAGCTGCTGCGCGCTTTGATTGGGATTACCATGTTCCAGTCCGCCTATATGGCCGAAGTGATCCGGGGCGGTTTGCAAGCCATTCCGAAAGGTCAGTTTGAAGCGGCGGCCGCCCTTGGTCTTGGTTATTGGCGTTCCATGGGGCTGATCATTTTGCCTCAGGCGTTGAAGCTCGTGATCCCGGGGATCGTGAATACCTTCATCGCGCTTTTCAAGGACACCACCCTGGTGCTGATCATTGGTCTGCTGGACATTCTGGCGACCGTGCAATCCTCCATCGTTGACCCGAAATGGGGTGGCGTTGCGACGGAAGGCTATATTTTTGCAGCGTTCTGTTTCTGGGTTTTCTGTTATGGCATGTCCAAATACAGTCAATCACTGGAGCGCAAACTTCACACCGGACACAAACGCTAAGTGAGTAATGAGAAATGACAAAAGATCCTGATTCAATTACAGATACAGTGACCGAAGCCGAACTGCGCGCGGGCCACAATCTGGATCACGAAGTCTCCAAGGACGATGTGATCAAACTGGTCAATATGAACAAATGGTACGGGGACTTTCATGTTCTGCGTGACATTAACCTGAACGTCCATAAGGGCGAACGGATTGTAATCTGTGGACCTTCCGGTTCCGGTAAATCCACCATGATCCGCTGTATCAACCGCCTGGAAGAACACCAGACAGGCCAGATCATCGTGGAAGGTGTGGAACTGACCAACGATCTGAAAAACATTGATACCATTCGCCGCGAAGTGGGCATGTGTTTCCAGCACTTCAACCTGTTTCCGCATCTGACCATTCTGGAAAACTGTGTTCTGGCCCCCATGTGGGTGCGCAAAGAACCGCGCAAGGTGGCTGAAGAACGCGCCATGCATTATCTGGAACGGGTAAAAATCCCGGAACAGGCGGGCAAATACCCGGGCCAGCTTTCCGGTGGTCAGCAACAGCGTGTGGCGATCGCGCGTTCCTTGTGCATGGAACCCAAGATCATGCTGTTTGACGAACCCACCTCCGCCCTTGATCCTGAAATGATTAAGGAGGTGCTGGACACTATGGTACAATTGGCCGAAGAAGGCATGACGATGCTGTGTGTTACCCACGAAATGGGCTTCGCCAAAACAGTGGCTGACCGCGTCATCTTCATGGCCGACGGCCAGATCATCGAAGAAAACGAACCACATCAATTCTTCGAAAACCCACAGGAAGAACGTACACAGGAATTCTTAAGCCAGATCATTGGTCACTAGGAAGTCNCGACGGCCAGATCATCGAAGAAAACGAACCACATCAATTCTTCGAAAACCCACAGGAAGAACGTACACAGGAATTCTTAAGCCAGATCATTGGTCACTAGGAAGTCTTAAGGCGTATTTGAAAACCGTCATCCTCGCGAATGCGGGGATCCAGCTTCCCTGAACAAGGAAGGTTTGGATCCCCAATCAAGTTGGGGATGACGGTTTTTTGTTTCATGCACACCACTCTCTGTGTCCCTGTGAAAACAGGGGGCGGTGTTTAATTACTCAATACAGGCTTTGAAATATTTTGTTGCGCGCAGGTTTGCAGAATATTCGGCGAAGGGGATTGAGTGGCAGCGTTGGTCTTTTTCGAAGAAATCTTCATTATAGAATGCAGAAGGGGAATAGATGCTTTGTGACTTTAGTTTTGCAAAGAAGCTCTTTGGCTCTTGCAATTGTGTGTCTACCCAATCTTTAGCCTGATTGTCACAAGCGCCCTTAAGAGCGTATGTCTCGTATACACTCTTCAGGAAAATGTCGTTGCCGCGATAGTGTTTCAGGATACAGGCGTAATCGCGTCGTTCTTGCTTTGTCGCCACGCCATATTCATAACAGCCCCAATTGCGTGTTTGCGAGGATTTCCCATTGTTACTCAATCCCCATAATTTTTTTAATCGGCTTGAAGCTTTTGCGGTGATGCGGCGTCACTCCCAACCTCATCAGCCCTTCCTGATGAAGTTTCACGCCGTAGCCTGCGTTTTTCTCCCAACCATATCCCGGGTATTCTTCTGCCAGTTTAGCCATCTCCTGATCCCGCGTGACTTTGGCTATGATAGAGGCGGCAGCGATGGAGCAGGACAGTCCGTCGCCTTTAACCACGGGATGACCAGGCACGCCCAGTTCAGGCGGTAGCTTGTTGCCATCGATCAATGCGTAATCCGGCCTTGTGGATAATCCTGTCACGGCACGGCGCATGGCGAGGAAGGTGGCTTGCAGGATGTTAAGCTCATCAATTTCTTCCACACTGGCTTCACCCACCGCCCAGATGCTTTCCGCCTTGATCTGATCGATGAGCGCTTCGCGTTTTTTCGCTGACAGTTTTTTTGAATCGTTCAGGCTTTGGGCGAGGTCAGGGGACAGGGTGGACTGGTCGAAAATCACGGCAGCGGCGGTGACCGGGCCCGCCCAAGGGCCGCGTCCGGCTTCGTCGATGCCGCAAACCAGACCTGTTTGCTCGTTTTCCAGTGAAAAATCAGGCATAATCATTCCCATGTGTGTTCGCGCTCACAGTCAGTCTGTCACATATCTGTCAGATTCAATGTCAGCGTGTAAGTAATCTTCAAGGCTGAGCCATGTTAAGCATTGTTATTCCGACCTACAATACTTCTGTTGGATTAAAACAGACCGTGGGCTCTCTTGTCCCGCCGCCCTATGCGCGCGAGATCATTGTGGTGGACGGCGGGTCAACAGATGATACGCTGGATGTGGCCAAAGACCTGGATGTCAAAGTGGTCAAAGCCCCCAAAGGACGCGGGTCTCAGCTGAAAGCAGGGGGCGAGGCGGCCAGTGGGGATTGGCTGCTGTTTCTGCATGCCGATACCATCCTGCCCCAGGACTGGGGACTGGAAGTCTGCAAGTTTATTGCAGAAGAAGGTGAACGTCAGCGCGCAGGTTATTTCACTTTTGCATTGGATGATGAAGATAGCTCGGCCAAGCGGCTGGAGAAAATCGTTTCCTGGCGGTGTCGATTGCTGGGGCTTCCTTATGGAGATCAGGGGCTTTTGATCAGTCGAAATCTTTATGATGAGATCGGTGGTTTTAGTGATATCCCCTTGATGGAAGATGTGGATATTGTGCGCCGGATTGGCAAAAGGCGTTTGCGTCAGTTGTCAGCGCGCGCTGTGACCTCGGCCATTCGCTATCGCCATCACGGATATGTGAAGCGCTCTTTGCGCAATTTCACTTGTTTGACACTTTATTTCTTGGGAGTATCGCCTAAACGGATCGTCAAACTCTACGGATAACTCTTCTTGACCCTTCATCTTGTTATTTTCGCCAAGGAACCCCGTATCGGGCGGGTAAAAACGCGTCTGGCCCGCGATATCGGGAAAGTGCCTGCCTGGCGGTTTTATCGCCGCATGGTGCACGAAATGCCACGAAAGTTGCGCAGGAAGGGGCCGTGGAAGACATGGATTTCACACAGTCCGGATAGGATGAAACCGGGGCTGCTTTCAACGCAAGCCGATGGGTATCTCAAACAAGGTAGCGGTGATCTGGGGGAACGCATGTTCCGCCCGGCCTCAACCCTGCCACCGGGACCTTTTCTGGTGATTGGTACGGACGTGCCGGGGATCAGGGCGCATCATATCCGCAAGGCTTTTAAATTGTTGGGCACCCATGATGTAGTCTTTGGCCCGGCCGATGATGGTGGTTTCTGGCTGGTGGGGCTAAAGCGTCATGGCATTCTTGCCAATCCCTATAGACGACCTGTTCGGTGGTCGCATGCAGAAACGTTGAATGACTGCCTTGCCAATCTTGAGGATAAGAAAGTGGCTTTTCTCGACATGTTGGAAGATGTGGATGACGGATCATCCTTTTTGCGTTGGCGCGAGAACCGTTAGCGGCTGATCATCAATGCGCAGGTCAACGGGCAGCAGGCCACCATCATCACCATCGACCTGGAAAGGGATAGACTTTTCACTATCGATGGTGACATGTGTGCCGCTGGTGATGACGACGTCGTCCAGATAGGGCAGGCGGTTTGTCGCGAGCGCCAGGCCATATTTCATTGCAGCCCAGAAGCCGGTATTTTTCATCATCACCACATGAAAAACCGGGTTTTCAAGATCGGCATTGGGGGAGATCACAAAGGAACCTCCGTAAAGACGCCCAAGCGTTACGATGACATTGGCTGTCTTATATTCATCGCCATCGACGGTGACGTTTAGGTCCAAATCCTTCATGCGTTTCACGGCTTTGAATGCGGCAACCACATAAGCCGCTGCCCCGATGCGGCGCTTCAGGTTTGAATCCAGGGCGGCAACGGCGAGGGAGTCTATACCTGCGCTTGCCATCATAATGAAGCGCTTGTCGCCAAACATGCCCGCATAAACGCGCTTTTCCCCCAAGGTTTCCACCATAGCCGAAATTTTGCGCATAGAGGTCCCAAGGCCCAATTCACGGGCAAAGACATTGGCGGTGCCAAGGGGGAGGACCAGCAAGGGGCTGTCACTGCCACGCATGCCGTTTGCAACTTCGGCAATGGTGCCATCCCCACCTGCGGCACAAACAATGTCATAAGGCTTCTTGGTTTTGCGGTTTAGGGCTTTATCTGCGCGTTTGATCCCGTGGCCTGCATATTTGGTCGGGCTGAGTTTTACTTTTTTTGCATGTTGTTTCAATGCTTTAAGGGCAATGGCGAGACGACGACGGCTGCGCCCGCCCGCTGTGGGATTATAAATAACCTTAATGCGTCTTTGGGAAATGCTCATGGTGGGTTCTTCGCCTGTGCAACAAAAGAGTAAACATCACGTCATAAAGCGGTAAGCCTTAACGCGTAGAAAACTGACATTAAATTATTTCGCTTTTAATGCGGTTTTGTTGCGATAATGGAAAATGTGACGGCTGATATGGATGCTGCTCTGACACCTCAAAAATATAAATCAATTTTTATTTCTGATATACACTTAGGAACAGCTGGCTGTAAAGCGGACTATCTTCTGGACTTCCTGAAACAGACGGAATCAGACAATCTTTTTCTGGTCGGCGACATCATTGATGGCTGGCGCCTGAAGCGATCCTGGTACTGGCCGCAGGCTCATAATGATGTGGTGCAGAAGGTGCTACGCAAAGCCCGTAAAGGCACCAATGTGTTTTTTATTCCTGGCAACCACGATGCCTTTATCCGTCCCTATGTGGAACACGATTTTGGGGATATCAAGGTTCATGACGAATATGTCCATGAAACGGTGGATGGTAAAAAGTTTCTGGTCATCCACGGGGATGAATTTGACGTGGTCGTAAAATACGCCAAATGGCTGGCCGTCCTTGGTGATGGCGCCTATAGCGTAGCTTTGAAAATCAATGACTATTTCAACTGGGTGCGCACCAAGTTTGGTTATGGCTATTGGTCATTGTCGGCTTATTTGAAATTCAAGGTCAAAAACGCGGTGCAGTTTATCGCTGACTTTGAAACGGCACTGGCGGATGTGGCAAAAAAACGCAATGTGGATGGCATTATCTGCGGTCATATCCACCACCCGGAAATTCGTGAAATCGATGGCACGCTCTATTGCAATGATGGGGACTGGGTAGAAAGCTGTTCTGCGCTGGTCGAACATCTGGATGGGCGTTTGGAAATTATTTACTGGATGGGCCAGCCTTCTTATGCGGCCAAGTCAGAAGGGAAAGAAGAATGCGACTCCTCATCGTCACCGACGCGTGGCTCCCGCAAATCAATGGCGTTGTTAGAACGCATCAATCCCTTAAAACGCATCTCGAACGCCAAGGCATAGAGATCAAGCTGATCACGCCGCTGGATTTCAAGACGATCCCCTGTCCGTCCTATCCGGAAATTCGCCTTTCCATCCTGCCAAACCGCAAGGTGGCAAAGATGATTGCCGAATTCAAACCCTCGGCCATTCATATTTCGACCGAAGGCCCGTTGGGTGTGGCAGCGCGTAAATTCTGTGTCAAACATAAGTTGCCTTTCACCACGGCTTTTCACACCCGTTTCCCGGAATATGTGGAAGCGCGCACTAAAATCCCGGCACGTTATACCAACAAGATCATGAAATGGTTCCATGGCCCCAGCCGGGCGATCATGACGGCGACCAAGTCTTTGCGTGATGAATTGCGATCGCAAGGGTTTGAAAATGTGGTGACCTGGACGCGCGGCATTGATACGGAATTGTTCTATCCACGCGAAAAGATGTTTCAGGACTTGCCGCGTCCGCTCTTTATGTATGTGGGGCGTGTGGCGATTGAAAAGAACATCAAGGCCTTTCTCGAGCTTGACCTGCCTGGATCAAAAGTCGTTGTTGGTGGGGGACCACAGTTGGATCAGTTGCAGAAAGAATATGGCGATGTCACCTTTGTGGGCGTGAAGGAAGGTGAAGAGCTGGCAAAACATTACGCGTCCGCCGATGCTTTTGTCTTCCCAAGCTTAACTGATACTTTTGGTCTTGTCCTGCTGGAAGCCTTGGCCAGTGGGGTCCCGGTTGCAGCTTATCCGGTGACAGGGCCTTTGGATGTCATTGGGGATGCGCCTGTTGGCAATCTGGATGAGGATTTGAAAACGGCAGCCTTGGCCGCGCTGGATCATGATCCGGAAGCATGTCGGGAATATGCCCTTAAATTTTCCTGGGATGCTTGCACGGATATGTTTCTTGAAAATTTGTCACGCTTTGACCCGCAAGATTATAAATGCTGGACCAGTTAAAAACTGTTCTAAAATGAGTAATTTTGCATAAGTCTTAAGTCGCAAAAGGGCGACTTTTGATGGGTAGTGTTTTTCCGTAATACGAAAAAACACGGATTTTCTTGTTGATAAAACCTTTTCTCGCCATAATCAGAAGTGCTAAAAGGACATGTAATTTCGTGTAAATGAAAAGGCTCTCCTTGTGAAAGTATTACTGGCTGACGATCATTCCATTGTGCGCACCGCGCTTAAATATGTTTTGAGCGAACTCTCCCCCGATCTCAAGGTGGTTGAGGCCCGCAACAATAATGATATTCAGTCGGCCCTGGATAGCAACACGGACGGTTTTGATCTGGTCATGCTGGATTTGCGTATGCCGGGCATGGATGGCAGCGGGCAGGCGATTGCCCAGGTCGTTCAGCGTGTAGACCCGACCCCGGTTTGTGTGTTCACCGTTTCTGAAGATCCGGATGAAATGCGCGCGGTTCTGGCTGCAGGTGTTCGCGCCTATATCCCAAAAACCACAGATGATGCGTTGATCGCAACCATCCTGAAACTGGTTTTATCCGGTGGATCATACGTGCCACCCGTCCTGGGTGGTATGGAAGGTGACGACAAGCTGGATGGCGGCGCATCGCAAGTTTCCGCATCGGTTGCGACCAAGGATATGTTCCCGGATTTGACCCGTCGTCAGCGCGAAGTGCTGGCCCTGTTGGCTGAAGGTCTGTCAAATCAGGAAATTGGTGAACGATTGGATCTGAACCTCAGCACGGTCAAAAGTCATGTGACGGCGATTTTGCGTACCCTGAGCGTTGAAAACCGCACACAGGCGGTTTTGAAGTTTCAACGCGCCGTTGGGTCCTGATTTGGGTATTTTCGAATCAGGTTGACCCGAAAAGACCCTAAAGTACGATTTCCATCAATTCGCCGATTTTGCAGACTTCAAACAGCTGCTCAACCTGTTTGCTTGGGTATTTCAGCGTGACGTTGGTTGCGATTTCATTGGCGACGATCAGCAGGCCCAGGCCTGAACTGTCGATCATGTCTACATTGCGGAGATCAAAGGTGATTTGCGCGGGTGGTTTTTCACGCAGGCTAAAGACAAGGCTTTGAAGTTTTTGAAAGTTTCCAAACAGAAGCTTACCGTCCAGTTCTAACAGCAGTTTTGTCTGGCTGGCGTCCTGCCATGATGTACGATATTCCATTTCCCGCGTTCCTTTTTTAATTTTCTTGCACTGCAGTATAGCAAAATAAATGCCTAAGTACTATTCGGCATCATACGTATCTGGTGGCAAAAGGATACTGAATTTTGAACCCGACCCAACTTTGGATTTACAGGATATTTCCATTTTCAACAGGTTTGCCAAGCGTTTTACAATGGCCAAACCCAGCCCGATACCTTCGCTTCGATCTCGTTCCGGGTCTTCCAGTTGAGAAAATTCAGTAAAGATTTTTTCAAGACCATCTTCGGGGATACCCGGGCCTGTATCCCAGACTTCAATGGCAAAGGCACTCCCGCGACGGCGGCAGCCCAACAGGATGCGCCCGGTCTTTGTATAGCGAATGGCGTTTGACAGGAAATTGCGTAAAATCCGTTCCAGTAAAAGCGGATCCGTGGTTACCATCATGGAGGTCGGCACCATTTTTAAGGACAGGCCTTTTTCATGGGCGCTGATGCGATATTCCCGTGTCAGCTGGTTTAGAAGCGTTTGTAGGGCAAAGGTAGACTGGCTGGGTTCAATGACGCCGGCCTCCAGCTTTGAAAGCGACAGAATGGAATCCAGCAGGGAGCGCATGGAACGTTGCGCATTATGCATGTCTTTCATAATGGCCTTACTGCGTTCATCCGGCATACGTTTTTCCAACATGCCGGAAAACATCCCAATGGCTTCCAGCGGTTGTTTCAGGTCATGTCCGGCAGCGGCCAGGAATTTGGACTTGGCAACGTTGGCCTGCTCCGCCATTTTGCGCGCTTCGTCCAGTTCTTCGGTGCGGACCTCCACACGTTTTTCCATTTCTTTGGAAAAAGCGCTGATCTGTTTCATCTGATTGGAGACATGACGCACCATGGGGCGGAAGATCAAAAAGGCTTCGATGCTGAGAATGAAAAAGGTAAGTGACAGAAAGACGGCTTCCAGTTTCTGCAGGAACAAAAAGGCTGTTTCGCCTTCTTCCTGATAGAACTTCACCATGGAATCAAGGGAGTCCACCAGCTCTCCCGGGGCGACCTTCAGCACATATTGAACCGAGGGGTTATCTTTGGTGATCTTATCATCCGGTAGTTCAAGGATTTCCTGCAGCGCTTTTATATAACGCTTCATTTGTGCATTGAGCGGATAGGCCCCTTTGAAATAGCGTTTGCGCGCTTCTGGCGACATTTCAATAGACATATTAATAGCGTTTGCTCGCCCGGTCAGCGCCAGGTGTGCCTGCTGCAATAAAGTTGTCGCGCGCTTTAATTCCTTGCGATAATGGGCCTGCTCATGACTGATCTGGGAATGGGCCAGTTGCGACACATAAAGGGCCGTGCGTTGGGATAACATGCGCTGACGACCGGAGATATTCACGACGGAGAGCGTGCTTTGATGTTCCGCAATCAGAAGGCCAACGGTACCAAAGGCTGATACGGCCAGAATCGCGATGGCAGCAAGCGCAAAAACATAGCGCTTGGTCATCCAGAGTCCCGGGTTTGACTGATCAGGTTTGAGAAAACGTTTCATGAATTTCTTATACGCTAGAATGACTTAAATGAACAGCATGAAAGATTTTACTGATCTTTTAATGCGCTGGAAATCTTCATGGAATAATTCTAAGTAACTACATCTTAAGTATGGTTTTTCATTGATCTAAGGTGCCAATAATGGTACTAATTATTGCATCTAAAGTATGAGCTTTGGATATGGGAGGGGGTCCCAAATGAAGGATGATGTTTCCAGACGGACACTTTTGTTCGGTCGTTCTGGTATTGACGGGCAAGACGATGTTATTCGTCCGCCCTGGTCTGTGCCTATGGATGATTTTACAAAAAAATGCACAGGCTGTGCCCTGTGTGTCCAAGTCTGCCCTGAACATATTTTACATCTTGATGATCGCAATCTTGCACGTGTGGATTTCCAGAAAGGGGAATGCACATTTTGTATGGAATGCGTGACATCATGCAAAGATGGTGCGCTAATCAGTACTGATCCTGATGCTCCTTGGGCGCTGGACATTTCAATAGAGGGGAAATGTCTGGCAATGAAGGGTGTTGAATGTCGTATCTGTAACGACCAGTGTGAACCGCGCGCGATCCGGTTTCGTTTAACCCCGGGCGGTGTTCCCTTACCTCAATTGGATGAAAGTGCGTGTACAGGCTGCGGTGCCTGCGTTGCGCCCTGTCCGGTTGATGCAATTGTGCTCCTCCCGGAAAACCAAAAGAGAGGGGGCTTGAAAGGTTGAAAGTAAACAGTCGATTTCTAGCTGAAGAACAACAATTGGCAACGCTGCCTGGTGCAATGCCGTCAGCGCCCAAACCGTTTAATATTTGCGGATTGATTGCACATGTGGCCGACGGGCGCATGGGTGATGTACGTGCAAAATTAGACGCATTTGCTGGTGTGGAAGTCCATGCCGAGACAGAAGATGGCCGTCTGGTCATTACCATCGAAGATACCGAGGAAGTGTTAGCCGCAGAAAGGATCACTGAAGTGGATCGTCTGCCTGGCGTTTTGAACAGTTCCCTCGTTTATCATCAATTTGAATCACACGATAAGCTTGAATTGGAGGAGGTTTCCTCATGAAACTGACCCGACGCGACTTTATGAAAGCCAATGCTGCCGCAGCGACCGCTGCCGTTGCTGGTGTTTCTTTAACTGCAAAAACCGCTGACGCTGCCATGCCAAACTCTATCCGCTGGGATAAAGGGGCATGTCGTTTCTGCGGAACAGGCTGCGGCGTTCTTATCGGGACACGTGACGGCAAGGTCGTTGCGACCCAGGGGGACCCGGATGCACCTGTAAACAAAGGCCTGAACTGTATTAAAGGCTATTTCCTTTCCAAAATTATGTACGGTAAAGACCGTCTGACACAGCCATTGCTGCGTAAGAAAAACGGCCAGTATGACAAAGAAGGCGATTTCGAGCCCGTAAGCTGGGACGAAGCTTTCGACACCATGGCTGCCAAATGGAAAGAAACGCTGAAGAAAAAAGGCCCATCCGGCGTTGGTATGTTTGGTTCCGGTCAATGGACCGTTATGGAAGGCTATGCCGCTTCTAAAATGATGAAAGCGGGTCTGCGTTCCAACAACATCGATCCAAACGCGCGCCACTGTATGGCTTCTGCCGTAGGTGCTTTCATGCGTGCCTTCGGTATTGACGAGCCAATGGGCTGTTATGACGATCTGGAACATGCTGACACGTTCGTCCTTTGGGGCGCGAACATGGCAGAAATGCACCCGATCCTGTGGTCACGTATGACCAACACACGTCTGACCAAACCTGGTTGTGAAGTTCATGTTCTGTCAACTTACGAACACCGTTGTTTCGAACTGGCCGATAACGGCATGGTCTTTAATCCACAGACGGATTTGGCCATCCTGAACTATATCGCCAACTACATCATTGAAAACAAAGCTTACAATGAAGACTTCATCAGCAAGCACGTAAACTTCAATGCGACAACAACAGACATTGGTTACGGTCTGCGTCCTGAGCATCCGCTTCAGAAAGCAGCCAAGAACCCGAACAAAGGTAAATTCAACAAAATCTCTTTTGATGAATATGCCAAGTCTGTTTCCAAATACACGCTCGATTACGCATCTGAGCTTTCCGGTGTTCCAAAGCAGTCCCTGTTGAAGCTGGCGCAAGCCTATGCGGATCCAAACCGTAAAGTTTCTTCTTACTGGACAATGGGCTTCAACCAGCACACCCGTGGTGTGTGGGTAAACGGCCTGCTTTATAACGTTCACCTGCTCATGGGTAAAATCTCCGAGCCTGGCAACAGCCCGTTCTCACTGACTGGTCAGCCATCTGCTTGTGGTACAGCCCGTGAAGTCGGGACGTTCGCACACCGTCTGCCAGCTGACCTGGTTGTTAAAAAAGAAGCACACCGCAAGTTCTCCGAGAAAATCTGGAAACTGCCTGAAGGCACCATTCCAGGCAAAGTCGGCTACCATGCTGTTCTGCAGCACCGTATGCTGAAAGACGGTAAGCTGAACGCTTACTGGGTGATGTGTAACAACAACATGCAGGCTGCACCAAACATGAACGAAGAAGGCTATCCGGGCTATCGTAACCCCGAAAACTTCATCGTTGTGTCTGACCCTTATCCAACTGTAACGGCCCTGGCTGGTGATTTGATCCTGCCAACTGCCATGTGGATGGAAAAAGAAGGCGCTTACGGTAACGCAGAACGTCGTACACAGTTCTGGCGTCAGCAGGTGCATGCACCGGGTGAAGCTAAGTCCGATCTGTGGCAGATCATGGAATTTGCCAAACGCTTCAAAATCGAAGAAGTCTGGCCGGAAGACTTGCTTGCGAAGTCACCTGAGTATCGTGGCAAAACCATGTATGAAGTTCTCTTCGAAAATGGTCAGATCAACAAATTCCCTGTTGAAAAAATCACCGATGGTGCGGGCAACGTATACGACAACGACGATGCTGAACACTTTGGCTACTACGTCCATAAAGGTATTTTCGAAGAATATCGTATGTTTAACTCTGCTGAAGGTATCATCAAGAAGGGCCATGAGATGGCACCGTTTGAGACATATCACAAAGCACGTGGTCTGCGTTGGCCTGTTGTTGATGGCAAAGAAACGCTGTGGCGTTTCCGTGAAGGCTATGACCCGCATGTCAAGGCTGGTGAAGGTGTGAAATTCTATGGGAAACCAGATGGTAAAGCCAACATCATCTTTGCCCCATACGAACCAGCAGCAGAAAGCCCGGATGATGAATATGATTTGTGGCTCTGCACAGGTCGTGTTCTTGAGCATTGGCACTCCGGTTCCATGACACGTCGCGTACCGGAACTTCACAAGGCGTTCCCAAGTGCTGTTCTCTTTATGCATCCACTGGATGCTAAGAAACGGGGCTTGCGTCGTGGTCAGGAAGTCAGCGTCTCCAGTCGTCGCGGTGAAATTCAACTGCGTGTGGAAACACGTGGTCGTAACCGTGTGCCGGAAGGCCTCGTCTTCGTTCCGTGGTTTGACGAAGGTGCATTGATCAACAAGTTGACTTTGGATGCAACCGATCCGCTTTCCAAAGAAACTGACTACAAGAAATGTGCTTGTAAAGTCACGAAAGTTTAACCGTCTAACAGTCCTTTCTTAATTGGGAGGGTGAGGTCATGACACAGAAGAAAAGCAAACATAAAAAGGTTTCTCGCAGAGATTTCCTGAGCAACACAGCCAAAGGGGCCTGTGGTGTCGGACTTGTCAGTCTGGCGCTGGGCAACCTGGTGCGTGAGGCTGAAGGGAAGCTTCCGGTGGACGCAATCCGTCCGCCAGGCGCGATCTCGGAGAAAGATTTTTTGGCTGCTTGTGTGCGTTGTGGCCTGTGTGTGAGGGATTGCCCTTACGACACATTGGACTTGGCCGATATGGGTTCCCAATCGGTTGCAGGTACGCCTTACTTTGAAGCCCGGAAAATCCCTTGTGAAATGTGCGAGGATATTCCGTGCGTGGTGGCCTGCCCGACAGGGGCCCTGGACAAGTCTTTGACCAATATCGATGACGCCCGAATGGGGGTTGCGGTCTTGGTTGATC
Organism: Terasakiella sediminum; assembly: GCF_033100395.1. Taxonomy (NCBI): domain Bacteria; kingdom Pseudomonadati; phylum Pseudomonadota; class Alphaproteobacteria; order Rhodospirillales; family Terasakiellaceae; genus Terasakiella; species Terasakiella sediminum. The sequence continues at coordinate 79,847 of NZ_JAWLVJ010000002.1, forward strand.
ATGAGAACTGCCTCAACTTCAATGGCCTTCGCTGTGACGTCTGTTACCGTGTCTGTCCGATTATTGATGAGGCAATTACACTGGAACGTTCTGCCAATGAACGGACCGGAAAACATGCGATTTTCATTCCCACCGTCCATGCTGATAAATGCACCGGCTGCGGTAAATGCGAACAGGCTTGCGTTTTGCCCGATACGGCAATCCGCGTGCTGCCTGAACGGATTGCGCGCGGCAAAATGGGTGACCATTATCGTCTGGGCTGGGAAGAAAAACGCAAGCACGGTGGCTCGCTAATTGAAGGCCAGGGCATTATTGACCTGCCGGATCGAGGCTACAATGAGCAACCTGCTTTTCCGGAACGTACAGCGACAGGCGGATATAAGGGGTTCAAGCCATGAGCATGAATAATCCCGGCACATCTGCCGTTGAGAAAAAAGGCTGGTTTGCCGCGCATTTTTGGTTGATTCTGAGACGCCTGTCTCAGCTTTTGACGATCGCTGTCTTTTTGGTGGGACCGTTTACAGGTTTCTGGCTGGTGAAAGGAACCCTGGCTTCATCCATGACTTTGGATGTGTTGCCCTTAACGGATCCCTTCATCTTCCTGCAGTCGCTCTTGAGCGGACATCTTATGGAAACAAGCGCCATTATTGGTGCGGTGATTGTGGTTGCCTTTTATCTGGCAGTCGGTGGTCGCCTGTTTTGTTCCTGGGTGTGTCCTATCAATGTGATTTCCGATACGGCCAGCTGGCTGCGTCGTAAACTCGGCTGGAAGAAAACCGGGATCAAACTGCCGCGCCATACGGCCCTTTGGGTCATGGGTTCAGTGCTTTTGACCACGGTGATCACAGGAACCATTGTCTGGGAATTCTTCAATCCGGTGACGATGTTACATCGTGCCATCGTGTTTGGGGCATTTTCATCAGTGGGGCTGATTGCAGGCACTTTGTTCTTGATCGAACTGGTTGGAGGGGATCGTATCTGGTGTTCCCGTCTATGTCCGGTCGGGGCCTTTTACGGCCTGATTGGAAAGATCAGTCTGGTCAAGGTCAGTGCCAACAACCGCAAAGCCTGTAACGATTGCATGGATTGCTATGCGATCTGTCCGGAAGCTCATGTTATTTCACCTGCCCTGAAAGGGGAAAAGGACAAGGTCGGTCCGGTCATTCTGTCCGGGGACTGCACAAATTGTGGTCGCTGTCTGGATGTCTGTTCCGAAGACGTATTTAAATTTTCGCTACGAACTAGAAACAAATTGGATGATGTACGTCCTCTCAAAGACGGTGTTGAAACAGATACCCAGAGGGCGGCATGAGACTTGAAGGAGATAAGACTGTGAAACGAGTCCTGATCCCAGTAATTGCTGTATTCGCAGCAGCATTTATGCTGATGAGCAGCGCAATGGCAGGGAATGTCAACAGCCTGCGTGGCGATCTCGGAATTGCCGAAAATAACAAAGCTGCCGAAATTAACAAAGTTATGGAAGGCTCACGTTTTCCTCAAAACTATCGTCAGCAACCACCGCTCATTCCTCATAAGATTGAGAAATATCAGATCAATCTGAAGGTCAACCAGTGCATGCGCTGCCATAACTGGCAGTATGCTGCAAAAGAAGGTGCGCCAAAAATCAGTGAGACTCACTACCAGGATCACCGTACAGGCAAACCTTTGGATGACGTTGTACCGGGGCGCTGGTTCTGTACCCAGTGTCACGTTCCACAAGTGGATGCAAAGCCGCTGGTGGATAATACCTTCACCAAATAAGGCCTAAGGGGAACTTGATATGAGTGATCAAGAAGAAAAAGGCGGTTTTTTCAACCGTATCTGGGCCTTGTTAAGAAGGCCCAGTAAGACAACCTCGGCAGGGATGCTGCTCTTTACGGGGATTATCGTTGGCGTCGTTGCATGGGGTGGTTTTAACTGGACCATGGAAATGACCAACACCGAAAGCTTCTGTCTGTCTTGTCACGAGATGGAACAGAACGTTTATCGGGAATATACAGGCACAGTGCATGACTCGAACGCTTCTGGTGTTCGTGCCACCTGTCCTGACTGTCACGTCCCACGTCCCTGGATCCACAAAATGAAACGTAAAATCCAGGCGTCAAACGAAGTGCTTCACAAAATTCTCGGGACCGTTGATACCCGCGAAAAATTCGAAGCCCATCGTCTGACCATGGCGAAACGTGTGTGGAATACAATGAAGGAAACAGACAGCCGCGAATGTCGTAACTGTCACAACTTCATCGCCATGGACGTGTCTGCACAAAACTCTCGTGCGCGTAATCGTCACCTTGAAGCACAGGATCAGGGTAAAACCTGTATCGATTGCCACAAGGGGATCGCACACGAACTTCCGGCAGAAGCTTTTACGGCGGAAGAAGAGCTAAACCAGGCCCATTAAGGGCTGACTGATAGGTGGTGTTTTCAGGCGTCTTATAACCCCCTCATCGTCTGATACGCCACCTTAGCCGGCCCTCCCGTACCTTTTATCCGCAAAAGGGGAGGGTCGGTGCCTTTTTTATGGTTTAAAAAAAAGCCGAAGAAGGCTATATCACTTACGTCATCCCGTACTTAATACGGGATCTGTTTGATCCACGAGATCCCTGCCTGCGCAGGAATGACGAAAGTGAAGTAAATGATTCCCGTCCTTACACCTGATCGCGCTTTAGACGATGTAACCGTCCGCTTTTTAAAAGCGTTGGAAGATAGTTCCTTCAAAGGCGAGATTTATGCGGATTACCCCACACGCTTGCTAAGTGCGACTGATAACTCTGTTTATCAGGTCATGCCGCAGGCTGTTGTCTATCCGGTCTGTGAAGAAGATTTAAACGTGGTTGCCGAACTCGGCGCACGTGAAGAATTTCGTGGTATTTCCTTTGCGCCGCGCGGGGGCGGCACGGGCACAAACGGCCAGTCGCTGAACACAGGCGTGGTGGTTGATACCTCCAAACATATGAACAATATCCTGGATTTTGACGAGGAAAAGAAATTGGTCACCATCCAGCCCGGTGTGGTTCTGGATCAATTGAATGCGTTTTTGAAGGAGAAGGGATACTTCTTCCCGCCCGCGGTTTCCACTTCGTCACGCGCCACATTGGGCGGCATGACCGGGACCGATGCGTCCGGGAAAGGGTCACGCATTTACGGCAAGACATCTGATTATATTGAAGAGATGGATGTGGTTTTGTCCGGTGGGCAAAGCTGGACATCCAGGCCGTTGAGTGCTGATGAGATGAAAAAGGTCATGGAACGTGATGATATCGTTGGCGATATTCATCGTCAGGCCTTTAATTCCATCACTGAAAATGAAGAACTGATTGAAAAGACCTTCCCCAAGATGAACCGGGGTCTGACAGGCTATAACCTGCAACATGCGCTGGATAATAACGGTACCTTTAACTTGTCTTATCTGCTGGCAGGCTCTGAAGGTTCCTTGTGTCTAACACAGAAACTGACTTTCCGCGTGATCCCATTGCCGAAACATAAAGGGCTGGTCACGGTGCGTTACGCGACTTTCAATCAGGCTTTGGAAGGCGTACAGCTGATTTTGAAGGCGGACCCGGCAGCTGTTGAAGTTGTCGATGACAAGATCATGTCCATGGCCCAGAACGACATCATCTGGGAACAGGTTGGCGATATGCTGGGCGGTGAAGAAGGCGAGCCGGAAATCCTCGGCATGAACTTCGTTGAATTTGTCGGCAATTCGGTTGAAGAAGTCGATGCGCAAATCGAAAAACTGGAAGCCACCCTGAACGAATACAAGGATGAAGATGAACAGGCCACTGGCTGGCGTTCTACATCCGAACCCGCCCAAATCTCTGCCCTTTGGGAAATGCGCAAGAAATCTGTGGGCCTTTTGGGTGCCCTGCAGGGTAAGCGCCGCGCCATTCCGTTTGTGGAAGATACCGCCGTTCCCCCAGAAAACCTCGCACCCTTCATTCGTGAATTCCGCAGCTTGCTGGACGGACACGGGGTCGATTACGGCATGTTTGGTCATGCTGATGTGGGCTGTCTGCATGTGCGTCCGACCCTTGATCTGACCGATGTGATGGATGAACCCATTTTGCGCGAAATTTCAGATGGTGTGGCTGATCTGACCATGAAATATGGCGGGCTTCTGTGGGGCGAACATGGCAAAGGCTTTCGGGGGGAATATTCCCCCAAATTCTTTGGCCCGGAACTGTATGACGAACTACGCAAGATTAAATCTGCTTTTGATCCGCATAACCTGTTCAACCCGGGCAAGATCGCAACGCCTTACACCATGCCGGAAGTCGAACTGACGGCCATTGATAAGGCGCAGTTGCGCGGTCAGGTGGACCGCACACTGGATGCTAAACTGAAAAAGGCATTCCCCAAAGCCACCTTGTGTAACGGCAATGGCGCGTGCTTTACCTGGGATGCGTTTGATCCTATGTGTCCAAGCTATAAAGCCAGCCGGGATCGGGTCCAGTCACCAAAAGGACGTGCGGGCATGTTGCGCGAATGGTTGCGTCTGCGCACGGAAAGTGAAAAATCAGAGGCACCGGCTGCATTGAAAGAAGGCAAGGACTTCAACATTGATGTTTATGAAGCGCTGAAGACTTGTCTGTCGTGCAAGACATGTGCGACCCAATGTCCGGTCAAGGTTGATATCCCGGAAATGAAGGCCCAGTTCCTGGAAGCCTATCATGAACGTTATGACCGTCCGAAACGCGACCATCTGGTGGCAAAGCTGGAAGGTCTCGCGCCCTTAACAGCAAAGGTTCCGTGGCTGATCAACCTGATGCAGGCTTTGCCGCCTGTAAAAGCATTTATGCGTCATGGTTTTGGTCTGATTGATCTGCCGAAAGTCAGTTCTACGTCGGTTGCCAATGGATTGAAACAACGTGGTGCGCCGGAATTTGATCTGGAAAATATCAAGACCTTGCGTGCGAAACAGAAAGAAAAATCGGTCATTCTGATTCAGGATACCTTCACCACGCATTATGACAGTGACGTTGTGCTGGCTCATTATGATTTGCTGGTTGCGCTGGGATTTGATGTCTATGTCGCGCCATACCGTCCCAACGGAAAGCCGCTACATGTGAAAGGCTTCTTAAAAGAATTTGATCAACTGGCAACTGAAAATGACGCCTATTATCTGTCTTTGGCCGAAGCAGGTGTGGATATGGTCGGGATTGAAGCTGCTGTGACCCTGATGTTGCGTCAGGAATATAACCAGCGTCTGGAAAACCGTCCGGACTATGTGGTTTATCAGTTCCATGAATGGCTGCATGGCAAAATGGCCGACCTGGAAATTAGCCTGCCGGAAGGCGGTCAGGAATTTGCACTTTTTGCTCACTGTACCGAAAAGACATCCTTGCCAGCCACCCCGAAGCAATGGGGGGCGATTTTTGAAGCTTTTGGTCAATCCATCCGTGTGGAAAAGACGGGGTGTTGTGGCATGTCCGGCATGTTCGGTCATGAGGCAGAAAATGAAGAAACCTCGAAAAAACTTTATGAGATGAGCTGGAAAGAGGGGGCCGCCAAAGCCGGGCCGGATCAGATGCTGGCAACCGGGTTTTCGTGTCGTTGTCAGACAAAACGTTACGGCGGATTTAAACCGCGCCATCCGGTAGAGGCCCTTGTGGAGATTTTGAAGAAAAGCGCATAAACCCTGACATAAACCAAAGTCATATCGTGTCTGATTTGCCTTTCGGGTTGATTGTTTATGGGTATAAACCTCGTCACATTGCCAGCCCTTGCAACTTTCATCATCAGGAAGATTGAAATGGCTTTGAATCGAGCGGGTTTACACGTTCCCCGATTAACAAAGGTTTATGATGGTCTATACGCCAACCTGGCAGACAGCAGAACCATTGCGGCATTTGTTTTGAAAATGAACGGTTTTTTCTTTGTTTCTTTGGGCGAAACTGTCCATAATGACGCAGGGTTTACGAAAAGTAGGGTGCAATGAGTTTCGATCTTTTTACCAAAGAAGATCAGCTTCTGACTGAGGCTGAAAAACTTTTGGCAGATCCTGATGAGGTGTCAAAAGAAGAAGTGCTCGCACATCTGCAGTCCATGACCAAAGGCTATAAGCGATCCTTAAAAGAATCAAAACGCCTGGTTAAAATGAACGACCGCGCAGAACAAAAATTGCAGCAGGTCGTAACGGAACGCACGAAAGAACTGGATTTTGAAAAAGCCAAGCTGGAACGTCTGGTCACGCTCGGGATCGCCATGGCGGCGGAACGTGATGAGGCCAAGCTTCTGGAAATGATCCTTGATGGGGCGAAACGTCTGGCCAATGCGGATGGCGGATCGCTTTATCTGCGCACCGATGATGACAAGCTGACTTTTGAAATCGTCAAGACAGACTCTCTTGGGTTTTACATGGGCGGGGCCGAAGGCGGCGAAGTCACCATTCCACCCGTTTACATGTATAACACCCAAACCGGGCAACCCAACCATTCTAATGTGGTCAGCCATGCCGTGCTGGATCGTGAAACCGTGCGTATCGATGATGCCTACGATCCGTGTCTGACCGAAGATTGCGGCTTCGATTTTTCCGGTACCCGTATATTTGATGAAGCCAATAACTATAAATCTTCTTCTTTCCTGACGGTTCCTTTGATGCCCCGGGGTGGCAATGTGATCGGGGCGTTGCAATTGATCAATTCTCAGGATGAAGAGGGCAATGTGGTGCCTTTTTCAGAAGAGATTGTAAGCTTCGTGGAAGCCATGGCGTCGCAGGCAGCCGTTGCGCTGGATAATCAGCGTCTGATGGAAGCCCAACGTACATTGATGGACAGCTTTATTGAGCTGATAGCCGGCGCGATTGACGCCAAGTCGCCTTATACAGGTGGTCACTGCGCGCGCGTGCCGGAACTGTCGCAAATGCTCTGTAAAGCTGCCAGTGACAGTGATGATGGGATTTTTGCTGATTTCCGCTTTGACACCGATGATGAATGGCGCGAATTCAAGATCGGGGCCTGGCTGCATGACTGCGGCAAGGTTACAACGCCTGAATATGTGGTCGATAAGGCGACTAAGCTGGAAACCATCTATAATCGGATCCACGAAGTTCGCACCCGCTTTGAAGTGCTGCGCCGTGACGCTGAAATTTCATATCTCAAGGCGCTTGTGGATGGGGAGGATGCGGCAGCTATCAAGGTTGAATTTGATGCGAAGGTTGCCCAGCTGGAAGAGGATTTTGCCTTTGTGGCTGAAAGCAATGTGGGCGGTGAATTTATGTCTGATGACCGTCTGGATCGTCTGGCCCAAATCGCAGAGATTAAATGGACGCGCTATTTTGATGACCGCCTAGGCCTGTCACAGCAGGAAGAAATCGCACTGGAAGAAATTCCACCTCAACCTCTGCCTGTTGTAGAAAAATTGTTGGGAGACAAGCCTGATCATGTCATTCCCCGTCAGGAAGGCATGGCGGAATTCCTGGAAGAACATGGTTTTAAAATGCCTGTGCCAGATGCGCTTTATAACAAGGGTGAACTTTATAACCTGCAGATCGGTCGCGGCACGCTGACCGAAGAAGAACGTTTCAAGATTAATGAACATATCATTCAGACCATCCTGATGCTGGAGCGCCTGCCGTTCCCTAAACATATGGAAAAAATTCCGGAATATGCAGGGGCTCACCACGAAACCATGATCGGGACGGGCTATCCACGCAAACTGGTCAAAGAGCAAATGTCCATCCCGGCGCGCATTATGGCAATTGCCGATGTGTTTGAGGCTTTAACGGCGGCTGACAGACCTTACAAGAAGCCGAAGAAACTCAGCGAGGCTGTGCGGATTATGGGCTTTATGGTTAAGGATCAGCATCTGGACAAGGATATCTTCCAGCTGTTCCTGAAAACCGGACTGCATAAAACCTATGGGGAAATGTTCCTCAAAGATACGCAGCTCGATGACGTTGATATTGCGCCGTATCTGGAAGGCTAGGGTCAGGACCCTAGATATCTTCATCAATGCGGCGGGTGACTTCGCCGTAGAGATTGACATATCCGGTATCTAGAATGGGGATGGCGCGAAAGGTGATGATATATTGCCCGCAGCGGATATCCCCATAAATCTGTTTGGCATCCTGAAAGGATTTTCGGATCAGTTCTGATACGGCTGGGGAGACGAATTCTTTGGTCTCATCACCAAAAAGGGCACTTTGGGCGCGTGCGGCCGTATTGGCAAACATGACTTTACGGTTGACCGAACATCTTACCAGCGGATAAGGCGTTTCATGAAGGAAGCGGGCTTGAAATTCAGCCGCCTGTTTCGACTTGATGACTTCGGCGCGCATGGCTTCGATCTGTTTGGCAAGTAGGCCGTTGTCATCATCCGGTTTTGTCAGTTCCTGCGGGACCGGGCTGGAGGTGAATTTGCCCGTTTGTTCCTGCAGATAATTTTGCATATTCTTTTGGGGTTTCAAAAAGAAACTGCCTGTCACCCACAAGCTGATGATGCCGCTGATAAGCGCAAAGATCGGCGCGGCAATCCAGTTGATAACGGTGCCCAAAAGAGGGGGGGTGACCTGACTATCTGCATCCAGCCGCATGACCAGCACATCAAAGGGCAGCGGGGCTTCCAGTTTGAAAGCGACATCCATTTGGGAATGATCATCGCTCCATCGCGTCTGGCTGTTCTGGTCAAGCTCGCTTTCAGGGAAGGTATCATCGGTTTCACCTACACTTAAGGGAATATCGTTGCCTTTTAACAGGCGCAGGCCGAGAACCGCATCCACATTCAGCAGATCATTGACCTTTAACAGAATGTCTTCTTCAGCCCCACCGGAACTGAGTGTGGTGGATGCCAGTGTGCGCGCAAAGTTGGAAAGTGTGTCTTGACGCGCCTTTTGCTCTTCCATGCGCAGAAGGCTGCCCAGGATGACACATAGCACAAAGCTTGCCAGCATGATCGCCCATGCGGCTTTCTTTCCTGATTTTGATTTCCATGCAAGACCAATGGGTCCGGATTTCTTTGCCATAGCTGCCAGTTTGTTATCCCTAACAGATCTAATTCAGACTGTAACGGGCATAAAAGTCAAGCTAATCTCATAATATTGCAGGCTTTTTGCCTGTTTCTGGGCTATTTGCGCCACGCGGGCAGCACGACCTTGAATTCTGCGCCGCCTTCGGGGTGATTGCGAACGGAAATCTGCCCATTGTGATCCTGAACGATTTCGTAAGAAATCCAAAGCCCAAGCCCGGTGCCTTCCCCAACAGGTTTTGTAGTGAAAAAGGGATCGAAGATTTTATGGATATCGTCTTCTTTCAGTCCGGGGCCGAAGTCCTGCACATGAATTTCCACCGTATCGCCTGCTTGAAAACAACTAACTTTCAGGTTTTTGCTATCTGTCTCTGAGGTGGCATCCAGCGCATTTTCCACCAGGTTCAATATCACCTGATGCAGGCGATTGGCAGAGCCTTCCACATAACAGTCATCCGCCACTTCCAGATCAATCGGCTGGTCGCTGGATCGCCCCTTCGCGGCAAAGAGAATAGCAGTCTTTATTACGTCGGACAGATCAACCTTATCCTTGCTTTTTCCTTCGCGAAACGACAGGCGACGTAAGTTGTTGACGATATCACTGACCCGTTCAGCCCCTTCCTGCGTGCCTTCCAGGAGGCTTGGCAGGTCATTCAGCAATCGTTCGATGCGCAAACTCTCATCCAGCTCATGGCGGCGCTCTACAGGCAGTTCATCGCGCAGGGTCTCGATATAGATGCGCATTGTGGTGGCATAGCGCTGCATGGAATGAACATTGCCATAAAGAAAACTGATCGGGTTGTTTAATTCATGGGCGACACCAGCCACCAACCGCCCGATGGAAGCCATTTTTTCAGATTGCAGCAGATGGCTTTGGGTGGTTTTAAGCTCGCTATGGGCCTGATTAAGCTGATCGTAGGCCTGTCGCAATTCTCCGATAGGACGCCCGACAATCACCAGCCCGTCCACAACCCCTTTGGCGGTTTTATGAAGGGTGCAGTTAAGGGAGACCGGATCAACTGCCTTGCCGTCCTTGTGACGGAGCTGAGCTTCATAATCATGCAGCCCCTTGTGACTGGTCGGCGGGATAAGAGTGCGGAATTTTTCTTCGAACTCTTTTCCCAGCAGGATGGAAATTGGTTTGCCAAACAGGACTTCTTCTTCAAAGCCTGTCAGGTCCAGCAAAGGCCGATTTACTTTGACGATGCGGCCCACACGGTCACAGACGATCAGCACATCGGACATGGCTTCCATGATGCTGTCGATGAAATCGTGAGCTTCTTCCAGTTCGGCATTTTTATTTTCAAGGTCAACTTCGCGTTCAAGCAGGTCGGAATAGACCTCATCCATTTTTTGGATGACCTCTACCCAGGCATTTTCCTGCCCATCGTTGAATTCCAACGGATTATGTGGCGGTTGACTTTGTCCCATAGCTGCTATTCTTCACGCGTTGGCGATGTTTGGCAAGATAAAGTGGGGTATGTGATTTGGCTTCACGTAAAACAAACTTGAACCGGGCGACATGATAACTGGGATCAAAGCCAAAGAAATTCAGTTTCATATGGTCCAGTTCTTCATCGCGATAAGCCTGCAGGGGCTTTTCAGCTTCGTCCGTTTCACGCTGGATTGATTTATCAGTAATGATTTGTTGGTTGTCAAGTGTTGCGATGGTTTCCTTAAGGCCTTCATGGAAATCCGCAATGGTTTTGCCGAAACAGCCATCCAGCAAACCAAGTTCTACGGCTTCTGTCGCACCAATGGGCAGACGGTGTTGCATAACACGATCTTCATTGCCTGCGCCAACCCGTTTGGGCAGCAGATAGGTCCAATATTCTGACCCAAACAGATTACCCATATTTTTGTAATGCGGGTTCAGGATGACGCCACAGCGGGCATAGACCCGATCACAACAGAGGGCAAAAAACATGCCGCCTGCTCCGGCGTTGCCGGAAAGGGCGGCTACGGTGACTTTATCGGTTGTGGTGATGATGGCTTCACACAGATCATCCATGGCATTGATGTTGGCCCAGCTTTCTTCTGCCGGGCGTTCAGCATCTTCGATGGTGTTGAGATGAATACCGTTGGAAAAGAAATCATCGCCGCCACGCAAGACGATGGTGTCAATGTCTTCTGTGCAGGCTTTCTTGTAGGCTGTCAGCAGACGGTGGCATTGATCCGTATTCATCGCCCCGTTATGGAACGGGAAGTGCAGATGACCAATCTGACCATTAATTTCCAAATAGATATCACGCTCACCTGCGCCGTCTTCCAGATCAAGCAAGCGGGTAGCGGGGAGTTTGAAATTCCCTTTGCCTTTTTTGCGCAGATGCCCGACCCAGATGGCGCCATCGGTGGTGGCTTTACAGATGGCCCCATTGCGTGTGGCGAGGATTTCTCCCGGTGTTCCACTTAAACCCGGTTCCAGTCTGGCGTTATGGAGATAATATTCCCCATCCAGAAGGCCCGGATTGCCATCGGCTGAATTGACCTTGTTCAAAATGGTCTGGCTGTCATCCACTTGCCAGTCAATGGCCCGATCCGATTGCTTCATCAGATCATTCCATGTTCCGTTACCCTCTAACGGTTCTGGTGTGAAATCCGGATCATTAAATTTGTCCAGTGCTTCTAATACACATTCCACTGCCATTTCGGTGACTTCATTACGATAAAGGCTGCTTTTGGGGGCGGTGCGCATGGGGAAGTTTCGGGTCGCCCAGATGGGGCCCGCATCCATTTCTGCCACTGCCTGCAATAGGGTCACACCCCATTCTTTTTCATCGCGCAGGATCGCCCAGTCCAGTGAAGACGGGCCACGATCCCCTTTTGGTCCGGGATGGACGATCAGGCAGGGGAGTTTTGACCAAACGCTTTGCGGGATCGCGCGTTTCAGGAAAGGTGCGATAATCAGGTCCGGTTTAAACAGGTCAACGGCTTCGATGGTTACGCTGTCGTTGATATCGAATTCGACGGACAGATCATAGCCCAGGCGTTCGATTTCCACATAAAGCCGCTGGGTCAGGCTGTTGAAACTGTGGGTCAGCAGAAGAATTTTCATTTAACAGATCCTCGGCAGTTGTTCACCTGCAATCCAGTCCACGACCCGCGATCCGCCGAACCCGGTTTTTAACTGAACAAAGCTGTTTTTATCTTCAATCACGGTTCCGATGATGGCGGCCTGTTCCCCCAACGGATGGGCTTTCATGGCCGCAAGCAGGTTTTCCGCATCTTCTTCAGCACAGATCGCCAGAAGCTTGCCTTCATTGGCGACATAAAGCGGATCAAGGCCTAAGATTTCGCAAGCTCCGCGTACTTCATCACGGATGGGAATATTGTTTTCAACCAGTTCCATGCCGACGTCACTTTGATGGGCCAGCTCATTTAGCGTTGCGGCAAGGCCCCCACGGGTCGGGTCGCGCATGACATGAATATCCGGCACGGCCTCGACCATATCCGTAATGAGTCCATTCAGGCTGGCGCAATCGCTCTGGATGGTGGATTCAAACCCCAAACCTTCGCGCAGAGACATGATGGCAACCCCGTGATCGCCGACAAAGCCGTTGATGAGAATCTTATCACCGGGCCGGGCACGGTTGCCTGAAACGTTGATCCCGTCATCCACCACACCGATCCCGGTCGTGTTGATATAAACCCCATCGCCATGGCCACGTTCCACCACCTTGGTGTCACCCGTGACGATCTTGACGCCGGCCTCGGTTGCGGCCTCAGCCATACTATCGACGATGATTTTCAAATCTTTTAGCGGATAGCCTTCTTCCAGAATAAAGCCGCAGGTCAGGTAAAGTGGTTTGCCACCGGACAGGGCGACATCATTGACCGTGCCATGAACAGCCAGATTGCCGATATTGCCACCGGGGAAGAACAGGGGTGAGATCACGAAACTGTCCGTGCTCATCACCACACGACCGGGCGGCAGATCAAAGGCGGCCTGATCATTTCCTTGCGCCAGAATGTCATTGGCAAAGGCATCGGCAAACAGATGATCGATCAATTGGGCCATGGCGCGCCCCCCGCCACCATGGCTCATTTCCACAACGCCGTTTTTCAGATCAAGGGCGCGGCTATAGGCTGTACGTGTAGACATTTATGCTGTTTCTCTAAATCGACCATAGGAATAGTAGGCGGCACAAGCCCCTTCGGCAGAGACCATGCAGGACCCCATGGGATTTTCCGGGGTGCAATGGGTGCCAAAAAGCTTGCAGTCGGTGGGTTTCTTCATACCGCGTAAGATCGCCGGGCATTCGCATGCCTTGTTTTCGCGCGCAGGCGGCACATTCACCGGGATTTGAACTTCGGCATCAAAGGCAGAATATTCATCCTTGATGCGCAGGCCCGAATAAGGCACTTCCCCCAGACCGCGCCATTCAAAGACGCGGCGAAGTTCGAAGATATCAGCCACCAGATTTTTCGCTTTGTTGTTGCCCATGTGGGTAACGGCGCGGCGGTATTGGTTTTCCACTTCGGCGCGGCCCTCGTTTAACTGGCGGATCAGCATCAGGATGGATTGCATGACATCCAAAGGTTCGAACCCTGAAATCACCACCGGGCGCTGGAATTCTTCCACGAAATAGTCATAAGGCTGTGATCCGATCACCGCACTGACATGGGCCGGGCCCAAAAATCCATCCAGTGGCACAGACCCCAGATCACGCACATCGGGGCTTTCCAGAATGTTCTGTATGGCAGATGGGGTGAGTACATGGTTGGACAGGATAAAGAAATTCTCCAATCCCATGGCTTGCGCCTGTTTGATGGCAAGCGCTGTGGGCGGTGTGGTGGTTTCAAACCCGATAGCGAAGAAAACGATCTTTTTATCCGGATTGTTCTTTGCAAGGTCTAACGCATCCAGCGTGGAATAGACCATGCGCACATCTGCGCCTTCAGCCTTTGCTTTCATGAGCGACGTAAATTTTGATCCGGGAACGCGCAGCATATCGCCGTAGGAACAGAGGATCACATCGGGCAATTTGGCATAAGCAATGGCCTGATCAATCCGTGAGATGGGTAAGACGCAGACCGGACACCCGGGCCCATGGATCATTTTGACGTTATCGGGCAGCAGGTCCTGCACGCCATAGCGAAAGATCGCATGGGTGTGCCCACCGCAGAATTCCATCAGGCGGTAATTACGATCCGGGTTTACTTCGCGCGCAATGGTGGCCGCCAGTTTTTGTGCCGTATCACCGTCGCGATATTCATCCACATGTTTCATGAGGCTGCACTTTCTTCAGCCGCTGTCATTTCTGCAAAGAGGGCAAGGGTTTTCAAGGCTTCTTTCTCATCCACCTTTGAAAGCGCATAGCCCACATGGACGATGACGTAATCTCCGCAGGATACATCTTCGACCAAACCAAGGGAGATGGTTTTCTTCACTCCGCCCAGTTCGATCACAGCCATATCATCGTCCAGTAGTTCAACGATTTTTGACGGCATAGCAAGACACATGGATTATTGCTCCCTCATTAAATATTTTTGCCCAAGCCAGGCTTGTCCCAAAGACAGACCCGCATCACTCAAGGGGGCTTGTTGATTAAGATAAGGTGTCAGACCCGCCTTTTGCAATTGTCGTGTCAGCCCTTGCGATAAAATCTGGTTCAGAAAACAGCCACCGGATAAGGCCACTTGTTTGATGCCGTGCTGCTGGCAGGCTTTGCTGATCCAGTCGGTAAGGGCGGCAATGAGCGTTCCGTGAAATAGATTGGCCCCGCTGACAGCACTGCGATCACACAGTTTTTCCAGAAGGGGCAGGAAGTTGAGCTTTTCATCCTCAATCAACCAGCCTTCTTCATCAATTTCAATCTGGGTCACCAGACTCTCCAGCATCATCGGCGCTTGGCCTTCAAAGTCAGAAACTTCACTGACACCAAGCAAGGCAGCCGCCGCATCAAACAGACGTCCGGCACTACTGGTCATAGGTGCATTCAGGCCTTTTTCCAGCATCAGTTTCAAGGTTTTGCCATCGCGATTTTGAAAGCGGCTTTCAATCTCATCGGCACGGCCCATCTGATAAAGCGCACTTGCACCCATGCGCCAGGGCTCAATCGCGGCTTTGTCTGCACCGGGTTGGGCAAGTGGTTGGAAATGACCAAGTCGCGTCATGTTTAATCCGTTGACCAGCAACAATTCACCGCCCCAGCTATCGCCTTTATGACCCAGCCCAAAGCCGTCCAGTGCCACCCCGATGACCGGACCATCAATGTGATGTTCTGCGATGACCGAGGCAATATGGGCGTGGTGATGCTGCACCTGGAAATTTTCAATCTCCATCGTTTCAGCATGACGGGTGCTGGCGAAATTGGGATGCAGGTCACTGACCACCAGGTCTGGTTTGACTTTTAAAATCTGGCACATGTGATCGATGGTTTCTTCTAGAAAACAAATGCCCGACACGGTATCCAGATCCCCAATATGCTGGGACAGATAGGCATGATCATCGCGTGTGACGCAGATGGTGTTTTTCAGATATGCCCCAAGAGCGAGAACGCTTGGACCATCATTTTTCAGGATGATGGGCGAAGGCGTAAATCCACGCGCACGCCGGATAAAAGTTGGCTTGTCCCCATCCATGCGCACGACGCTGTCGTCCACCCGGATCAGAATGTCGCGGTTATGATCGACGATGATGTCGGCGATAGCGTCCAGACGAATGCGCGCTTCCTCATTATCAATCACCAAGGGCTCCCCACCCGGATTGGCGCTGGTCATCACAAGGGGCAGGCCGTTCAGCGCATCCATCAGCAAATGGTGGATGGGCGTATAAGGGAGCATGATACCGATACGCTTTAAGCCGGGGGCGATTGCATCAGGCAGCGTTCCCCGGCGAAGGCCGGGGTCTTTTTGCAGACTTGTCTGTGCTTTTGAGAGGTCCCGGCCTTCGTCGGGACACTGTTTCATTAAAAGAACAATGGGACGTTTGGGTGATTCAAGCTGGGCTTGTTCCGTTTCTGAAAGACGGGCGAATTCTTTAATCACGGAACAGTCAGGTACCATAACAGCAAAAGGCTTGGTATCCCGGTTTTTGCGTTCGCGCAAGCGTCTGATGGTGTCTTCATTTTGCGCATCACAGACCAGATGAAACCCGCCTAATCCTTTAATTGCAAGGATACGCCCTTCGCGAATTTGATCTGCTATTTCAGCGATATTATGGGACAGTTTCGGCCCACAGTCAGGGCAGCAGGTCGGTTGGGCATGAAAACGGCGATTGGCCGGATCATGATATTCTGCCTCACATGCTGCGCACATTTTGAAGTCTGCCATGGATGTCTGTGGGCGGTCATAGGGCAGGGATCGGGTGATGGTATAGCGCGGTCCGCAATGGGTGCAGTTGATGAAGGGATAGCCAAAGCGGCGGTTATCCGGATCGCACATTTCTGCCAGACAATCCGGGCAGGTGCCGCTGTCGGGCGGGATATCGGTCAGCACGTCGGTTTGCCGGCTTTGCTGAATGATAAATCCTTCTTCATGGGCAATCAGGTCCAGGTCATGGGCCTTGATATGATCAATGCGTGACAGCTGCGGGCGTTGTTTATAAAGTTCGCTCGCAAAAATTTCAGTCTTGATGCCCTGAACTTCCACCAGAACCCCTTCGCCATCATTCAGCACCCAACCCGTCAGGCCGAGTTCGCTCGCCAGGCTGTAGATGAAGGGGCGAAAACCCACCCCCTGCACAGACCCGTTGATGCGAAACTGTTTTCGCTTAATTTTTTGCAGCATCGACACCGGATTTGATCCAGTCATACCATGCATCCAGCCCATCCCCGTTGGTGGAGGACAGCTGAAAGACTTTTAGGTCAGGGTTCACACGATGGGCGTAATTGATACAGGCCTCCACATCAAAGTTCAGATAGGGCAAAAGATCGGTCTTGGTCAGAATCATAATGTCCGCAGCGGCAAACATATCGGGATATTTGATCGGTTTGTCTTCGCCTTCGGTCACAGAAAGGATGGCAACCTTGTGGGCTTCCCCCAGGTCAAAACCAGCCGGGCAGACCAGATTGCCGACATTTTCGATAAACAATACGCCTTCGGTGGGTAGATCAATGCGGTCCATGGCTTGCCCGATCATATCGGCATCCAGATGGCAGCCTTTTCCGGTATTGACCTGCAGGGCCTGCACGCCTGTTTCGCGGATGCGGTCCGCATCATTGGCGGTTTGCTGATCGCCTTCGATCACCGCAATGGGCAGGTCGGCTTTCAGGTCATTGATGGACCGGGTCAAAAGGGTCGTTTTGCCAGAACCGGGGGAAGAGACAAGGTTCAGCGCAAAGATACCTGCTTCTTTCAAGCGGTCCCGGTTATGAAGGGCAAGATGGTCGTTTTTGCTGAGGATATCCTGTTCAATGGCGATCAGGCGTTTTTCATCCATGCCGGGCACTGAAACGCCTGCTTCATTTTCTCCAAAATGCATCGTATCATGATGATGGTGGTGGTGATGGGAGTGGCTGTGATCATGGTGATGGTGATGATCGTGGCTATGGCTATGGCCTTCTTCCATTTTGGATGTTCCACATCCGCAAACCGTACACATTAATCGACCTCCAGTTCTTTAATTCTCATTTCATCGCCGCCGGAAATATGCAGCTTGTAACTGCCGCATTTGGGGCATTCTGCAATGCGTGATGTGATTTCCATATTTTCCCCGCAATTGGCGCAGATCGCCTGACCGGGAATTTCGATGATTTCCAGCTTGGCCCCGTCTGCAATGGTATCTTTCATGACCGTATCAAAGCAGAAAGCCATGGCTTCCGGTTCTACGTGGGACAGTTGCCCGATTTCTAGCCAGACGGTTTTTACACTGGTGAAATTGTTCATGCGTGCATGATCTTCAATAATATTCAACACGCCTTGTGTGAGCGACAGTTCATGCATTTAGCAGGCATCCTCAATCTTGATCTCAAAGCCAACGCACGGGTCCAGCGTGGTGATGGCAAGTTTAGCATACTGTTCCAGATGGTTCTTATCTGATCCATCCATCCCCAGAAGGGTTTGTTTTAAAACACCATCTGGATGAAAGTTCCATTCGGTCGGGGCAAGGATACGATAACGCTGGATTATGTCATTTTCTGAATCAAGCCAGACGCGATGGATCAACTGGCCGCGCACGGCTTCCACCTGTCCCAGACCTTTGTGTGTTGGTTTGGTGTGAAAGGGTGTCTGATCAATGCTTAGGGCTTCAATGGCCTTATCCATTTCATCCAGAGCTTCGGCCAGATCAATCAGTCTGGCAACCAGTCGCCCCTGACTTTGTGGCAGTGACTTAACAAGCGGATGATTGATCTGACGGGCGTAAGGCCCGGTTTCATAGCAAGTATTGTTGCAGGTCGGGCGGGCGATGAAAGCTTCGGCGTTGTCCTGATCCAGTTGTTTAGAAAGAAAAGTGCGATCAAGCGTCGGGATCATTTTGGGGGCGGGCCAGTTTAATGCGTAATCCTGCCAGGCTTTCAGACACTGGGCAGGCAAACTGTCATTTGCTACCAGCCATTCCTGATAGGAGCGGGCATCGCACAGCGTCTGGAATTTATCAATGGCACCGTCGAAAATACAGATATCCAGTCGGGCACGTAGCATGATCATATGGCTGCGCAGGGATTTCATATCGACCTGAAGCGGTGCGCCGCCTATACGGTCATTTTGGCCGCCTTCGAACAGGTGAATTTTAAAACTGGTACAAAGATCGCGAATATCGCGCACATCCGCCAGCCCATCAGACAAGCCAGCCAGTTTCGGCCAGTTGACCAGCAGGCACATGGCGGTTTCAGAAACGGTTTCTGCATTGATCAGTAGCTTGCGTGCCGCGATATGGGCCGGGCTGGGGCTGACGCCTGTGGCTTCTTCAATCGCCATCAGGCCCGCTTGTAACTGGGATGTGCCGCACAGACTGAACAGCAGGGGCAGCAGGGCCGTGGCTTTTGCCGTTGATTTTTGTTCCAGCATTCTGGCAGCCATCGCCGTGCGATCAGAGCGGATATCCACCTCTGATACCATTCCTTCGTCAAGATGAAGGTGGAGCGATATTTTTTCGGCGCCAAGTGTCATTCTTTATTTTGCTACCCTGTTAAAAAAAGTGGTGCGCCATGGATGGCGAAAAAGATCGGGATGACGCACCACCAGCAGACAAATGATCTATGGAAAACTTCGGTCGATGGAAGTTAATCACCTGCCCTTGCTTTGATTACCGCAAAAGCTATGCCATATCAGTCATTGAGATTCTGTGTTTGGAATCAAATGGGTAGTTATATTTTATTTGCTGCATGTTGTACGGCATGGACTCTTACTTTCCAATTTGTGGAAAGTGAATAACCACTAATGAACGGTGCAGGCCATGCAGGGGTCAAACGATCGCACGATATGCTGCACATTGACCGGGTCGTCCTCACCATTATGGATCGGTGTATTTTCAAGGGCGTTTTCCAGTGGGCCAGTCTGGTCCATATGATCACGCGGGGAGAAATTCCAGGTGGTGGGTGCGATGATCTGATAGTTGCTGATGACGTCATATTCGATGGTCATCCAGTGACCCAGGGTTCCACGTGCAGCTTCGACAAATCCGAAGGCCTGACCTTCGCGTGGGAAGTTTGTTTCCACAAAAAATTCCCCATCCGGATTGATCTGATCAACCCAACTTTCCATCTCGATCACCAGTTCGGCCATTTCCCAGACCCGGGCGAAAATCCGATTTTCAACGGTGCTGGCATTTTGGTCATAAGAGGCTTTGAACAGGTCATGGCCGTTCACCACATGACGGGCAAGCGCACCGACTTCGCAGCGTGCACCATCCAGACGCGGTGCCTTGCACCAGCTGTAGGCATCGGCCTTATCCAGAAACGGATCGGTTGATCCTTCAAACGGCATCTGGATCATCTGTCCACCCATAAAGCTATGGGTGATATCTTCACGGATATCATCCACGGGCAGGGGCTGAAGCTGTTGGTCTTTGTAAAGCCCTTGTTGGAAAAGCGGACCGTCGATGCCGTCAAAACCACCGCCACTAATCAGACCGGATTTGGTTTTGCCGATTTCATTTAGGCCAATGTCTTTACTGGCTTTAAGAAACGTTCCGAGATCACCGTCCTTGATGTCATCAAAGGCGGACAATTTCATCACATCTTCCAGCGTGCCGTTAAAAACTGATTGTTCCAGAAAGCGACGAAAGCCCCGCAGGATGGATTTCAGTTTCAGCTTTTCCGCTGTCTTGATGGTTTGTGTGGTGCCACCCGGGCGGATGGTCAGGGTGTGGGGCCATTTGCCCGCCAGCACGCCCATGATGTGGAGAAGGCGGGTTCTGGCTTCCAGCATTTCGGCTTGCGCAGGCCCTGTTTCTGCCTTGAACCGTTTGGCGTCATCAAACCAGCTGCGACCCTGATAGATATCACGGGCGAAGTCAGGCATGAAGAACATGTAAAAATGGGTCAGGTGGTTGGACAGGACCTCACAAGCCAAAATCAGATTGGTGATCAGTTGCCCATTGATAGGGGCTTCCACCCCGCTGAGGTTTGCCAGGACTTTTGCAGCTGCAACCGATTGGGAAACTGAACAAATCCCGCAAATACGTGGGGCAATGGTCAGCGCATCCATCGGCGCACGATTGACCATCACTGTTTCCATGCCGCGAAACATGGGGGAATTGACCCGAGCAGATGTCACCTGTGTGTCGGTGCGATCCAATTCAATTTCCAAATGGCCTTCAACGCGCGAAAAGGGGCCGTAGAGTGTGCGGGTCATCAGTTCTTGGCCTTTTTGCGGGTGGGTTGATGGACGATTTTGGACGCATGGGCATTTTCCCGTACCCTTTCCGGCGTGGCCGATTTGGACAATGCCGCCAATGCCACAAACCAGGCCTTGGGCATGTCGCTTGGCAGACCAACCGGAATGCCTGCGACCTTGGCGGTTTCAAGAAACGGTGATCCTGTGTCTTCAAAGCCGGGCATGGTGCAGGCGATACAGGTATAGCTGCCCTGAAGACAGGACCCATTGCCATTCCAGGGGCGGATGTTGCAATCACCAAGGGCTTGCGTGCCCTTGCAGCCCAGATTTTCCATCAGGCAGCCTTGGTCCGTATCGGTTGCCGCACTGGCTTTAAATTCATAATATTCGTTGCGTGGACAGCCATGATGAGCCAGATGACCAAAATAAGCCAGCGGTCTTCCTTCCGGGTCAATGTCTTCTGCGCGCAAGGCATCAGTTGCCACACAAGATAAGGTTTCCACAATCCAGTCTGGATGAGGCGCACAGCCTGGGATATTTATGACGGGAAAGCCCGCACCCGATAGATATTCACTGCCCAATAATCCACCAATTTGGTCGGTGTGATATTGCAGGCCCGTTGCTTCCAGACGGTCATCACCTGCCATGGGGATGCCGCCATATGTGGCGCAACTGCCCACAGCCAGACAGTATTGGGTCTTGGCGGCAAGCTCAAATATCCATTGCGCCATGGGTTTGTCTGAGCCGCTCAGCATCTGATAGCGGCCCGTACCATTGGGGCCTAAAAGCGGGGTGCCTTCAATGATCAGCAGATCAAGCTGGGTTTTACCCGTGAGGATATCATCTAACGTTTCGATAACGGACGTGCCGGACAGTTCACTAAAGACAGGATGCCACAGGAAATCAATGCCAACGTCCTTGAATGTATCCAGCATGTTGGCCCCGTCATAGCCCAACATCGACATGGAACATCCACCACAGGCACCGCATTGTAACCAAAGGGCATTTGTTCTTTTCATAGTGACCTAAATCAACTCTATTCCCAAATAGACATGCTACTTTATAGAATAGAACCGACAAGAATGTCTATTGTGTGGCAGGAGGGGGCGATGAAATACTTAGCAGCCGATACGGTCTTCTATATCATTATGAAAGCACGGGAATTCGACGTGAAAGTCGAACCGGAAGGCATGGGGCGCGATTCAGATGCGGTGGATGATGGTTGTCTGGAAATTCTGGAAGATTATGGCGATGACGCCACAGAAGATGAACTTCATGAAGCACTCGCCAACCTGAATGAAGACCAGCTTCATGAACTGGTTGCCTTGATGTGGCTGGGACGTGGCACCTATTCCAAAGAGGAATGGGCCGACGCGCAAAAAGAAGCTTATGACGCGGACCCCACCGCCAAATCGTCGCCTGAATATCTGATGGGGGAACCGTTATTGTCCGACTATCTGGAAGAAGGTTTGTCGGTAATGGGCGTGTCCATTGAAGAGTTTGAAGTGGGACGGCTTTAGATTAGTAAATAAAGTCATCCCTGGCTTTGATATCGTCATCCCTGCGCAGGCAGGGATCTCATTTCGGATTGGGAGATTCCTGCCTTCGCAGGAATGACGGGTGTTTAGCACAGGGATGACAATGGAAAGAGAGTAAGAACGACTTGGTTTACCTAGGCCGACTTCACACCGGACAGGAAGGTTTGCACGATGGAACGTAGGTTGACCGATTGATCGTTCAATTGATCTGAAGCCTGCAAGACTTCTTTTGATGCTTTGCCCGTATCATTTGCCGCCTGGTTCACTTCGATAATATTGTCGGTGACTTCCTGTGTGCCTTGGGACGCCTGTTCAATATTGCGGGTGATTTCCTGTGTGGCGGCACTTTGTTCTTCCACGGCGGCGGCCACGCCATTGGCAATCTCGTTCATTTCCGTGATTACCTGGTTGATCTCGACAATCGCGTTCACCGTTGCATCACTGACGCTTTGAATGGCGTGCACATGTGCGCCAATTTCTTGGGTTGCATGGCTGGTTTGGGTGGCGAGTGATTTCACTTCACTGGCAACAACTGCAAAGCCTTTGCCCATTTCCCCTGCACGGGCAGCTTCGATGGTGGCATTCAGCGCCAGCATATTGGTCTGATCCGCAATCTCCGCAATGAGTTTGGAAGCTTCGCTGATCTGCCCGGCTGTTTGTGACAGGGAATTTACTGTGGCTTGTGTGGCGTTGGCTTTTTCCGCAGCCTTTTGCGCGATGTTGGTGGAAACGACAACTTGCGATCCCACTTCCTGAATGGAAGCGGTAAGTTCTTCAGCGGCCGCTGCCACCGTCTGCACGTTGGAACTTGTTTGTTCAGAAGCACCGGCAACTGCAGTTGCTTGCGAACTTGTCTGTTCTGCCGTTGCCGACATGCCGTTTGCGGTCATATCCAGTTGTTTTGCCGCAGAAGCAACAGATTCAAGGGCAGTATTCACGCCCATATCAAAGTCATTTGCCAGTTTCTGGATGAGGGCTGCGCGTTCTTTCTGTTTTTCTTCTTCAAAACGTTGTTGCTGAGCAAGCCGTTCATTTTCAATCAACTGTTCGCGGAAATATTCAACGCTATGGGCCATGTCGCCCATTTCATCGCGGCGATCCAGCAAAGGAACGGGCGTGGATGTATCACCCTGAGACAGGAATTTCATGGACCCGGACAGAGCCGTGATGCTTTTGCGGATATCGCGCGAAACGAAATAGATGAAGATCGATAAAACAATGGTACCGATCAAAAAGATTGCTGCTGCTTTCAAGGCTTCACTGATAAAGGTTGTTTCAACGGAATCGATATAAACACCAGTGCCTACAACCCAGCCCCAGGGCTGATAAAGTTTGATGTAAGAAACCTTGGCAACCGGGTCTTCATGACCGGGCTTGGGCCAGTTATACTGAATGGAACCTTCGCCTTTTGCTTTGGCAAGTTCAACTACCTGGCGGAACAGCTGCTGACCATCTGCAGTTTTGTAATCGTATAGATTCTGACCGTTTAAGTGGGGTTTGAGGGGATGGGTGACAATCACGGCATCCAGATCATTGGTCCACAAATAATCGTTATCAGCATAACGGATGGCGTTAATGACATCTTTGGCACGCATCTGTGCGGCTTCAAGGGTCAGTGTTCCTTTATTTACCTGGGCATCAAACTCAGTAATGACTTCGATTGTGGCTTCAACCATATTACGGGCCTGACGTTCACGTTCATGCATCAGGTTTTCGTGTAAGGCGCTGAGACCAAGATAAGTTGTCAGGATCATACCCAATAGGGACAATCCCATAATGATGCCGAGCTTGCGCGCAAGCCGAATGTTTCCAAGTGCCATTTTCTTTGCCTTTCTTTGCATAAGGCGTAGTTCTTATTTTGTGCGGTGTTAATTTTTTGTGTGAAATATTTCAGAATATTTCTTTTATAATGATTATAGATGTAATGTTGCGGCGCACAATATAAAATTATACTTTAGTTCATATCTAATCTAATTAGTTTATATCTTATTGATTGAGAAGATCTTTTGAAACTAAATTACATTTTTTGCAATGCAATAATTCTATTCTTTCAAGACCCAACTGTCTGGGATGCCACGGTCTTGGGCAATCGCTTTGCCGTTCTCGGCTTCGGACTGACTAAGCGGGCCAACTAACACGCGAGAGTAGGTGGTGCCGTTGACGTCAACCGGTTTGACAAAGGCATTTTCCATTCCGGCAAGGGTGATGCGGTCCTGGGCATAATTCGGTTCAGAAAAGCTGCCCAAAACCAGATAGTACCCGGCAGGCCCGTCGCTTGGGCCCAGTTCGATCGGTCCGGTTGGTCCGGCTTCCGGTGCCAGTTCATCACTGTAAGGCGCGCCGTGGGCAGATTCGAAGGCCGCCATGTCGTTGTAGCCTTCCGGGGAACCCGTGCGAACCTGGGCTTCCAGTTGCATGGGGGCAAGTTCGTCATATGCACCAGGTGCAGGCATTTCAGCGCCCATCATATCACCAGATGGGGCCATCGTATCGGCCTGTTGCGGCATGGCTTTGCCATCGATCAGTTTCTGGATCAACTGGCTTTCATCAGCAACGGCTGGCTGGATTTGTCCTTCGACCACCAATTGGGCGATATTATCCTGCGTCAACTGACCTGTTGCCAGCAGCAGTTGATAATTGGCCAGGCGGTGGGAATAATCAGATGAGGTCACCGCAATGCGTACGTTCAACAGTTCAAGGGCTGTATCCAGCACATTGATAATGGTTTCCTTACCGCTTTGCATCATTTCGTGACGTGCGTTAAAGGCTTCGCTTGCGATTTGTTCAGCTTCCTGAAGGGTACGGAAACGGCGACGTTCTGTTTCGATTAACGCATAAGCATTGCGCACCTGTTCTTCATTTTCCAGATGCTTGTGACGGCTGTCCATGAGCGCTGCGTTATAACGAAGGGCAGCGGCGCGGGTCTGGGCTTTCACGCGGTTGCCGTCAAACAGGTTCCAGTTCAGCTTTAAAAGGACAGTGCCTTCATTCTCGCTGCCATCCACACCATCAACGTTATATTTGGAATCACCGGATGCTTCTACGTCAATGCGGGGCATGGCACCGCTTTCTACAGACCCGATACGGGCCTGGGCAGCTTCGGCCACCAGTTTGGAACTTTGCAGGATCGGATTATGTTTGCGTGCCAGACGAATGGCTTCTTCCAGATTTTCCGGTACGATCTCGGTCGGTGCAAGCGGGTCCTGCATGCGATCAGATGTTGGGACCCGCTGAAAGAGCTGAAAATAACGGTTCTGCCCTTGACGTTGGGCTCCCTGATAAGCGATCAGCGCTTCGCGGGCCTGAGCCAGACGGGCGCGCGCCTGCAAAAGGTCAGCCTGAGACATACGGCCCACTTGGGATTCAGATTCAATGAAGGTTTTGATCTGTTCCACCAGCTTGACATTGGTCTGGGAAATTTCCACCAGCTTGTTCTGCAGGACAAGGTTCAGATAAGCCTGAATACCGCGAAAAATGATCCGACTTTGTTCACCGCTGAGATCGGTGAGAGTACTTTGATGAAGGACTTCGGCCCCTTTGGCTTCATAGGCGGCAAATTGACCGTCAAACAGGTTATAGGTGGCCGTCAGGTTACCTTGTACGCGGTAATCATCTTTGCTGGGCTGGTCTGTATGTTGATATCCGGTATCGCCGCTGACGGAAACTGTTGGCATGTTCAAACCATAGGCCGCGCTGATATCTTCGCGTGCCGCATCGGTCAAGGATGCTTTCGCTTTGATGGACGGGTAATTTTCCAAAAGGTAGATCAGTTCGTTTACCAATGGGTTTGCAGACGCAGAAGTGGCGATCCCCATCATCACCAATGCGCTTGCTGTACCCTGTAAAAACCGTTTTAAACCCAGTCCCATAGTCATGCCCTAGTCTTTGAATCAGATTCATAATTAGACGTTACTATAAGCTGTAAGGCTTAAAAATGCATTAACGCTCTCTAAAAGCTTCGTCTTTCAGCCGCAAAAGTGGGCGCAGGAAGAATTCCAGCACGCTGCGTCTGCCTGTCACAATATCAACCTGTGTTTCCATGCCCGTGGTGATGGGCAGGTTCACATTTACTCCGTCACCCAGGTAGGTGCGGTCAGTTGCGATGATGACCCGATAGTAAGGCACGCCATCCTCGGTTTTATCCGTATCCGGTGCGATCTGGATGACACGACCCGGCAAGGCACCATATTGCACAAAGTCATAGGCCGATACCTTAATCTTGGCAGGCAATCCTAACTGTACATAGCCCCGATCCGTCGGGCTAAGCTGGGCTTCGACCACCAGACTGTCGCGCATGGGGACCAGCTCCATGATCGGTTCACCCGGGCGGATGACTGCCCCGACGTTGGTATATTTCAGGTTCTTGACCGTACCATCAATGGGGGCGCGCACGATGGTGCGTTGTTCTTGCTCATTCGCTTGTCCCAGAACCTTTTCAATGCGCGATATTTCACGGGTGACTTTGCTGAGCTGTTCAGATGCTTTGCGTTTGTATTTCAGGCGCGTTTCATTCAACCGGGCCCGTGCTTCTTCGATATCGGCACGGGCTGCGGGGATGTCGGCATCTATGGTGCGGATGTCGCCCAGCAGGTTTTCAACCTCGGTGCTGAGTTCCAGATATTCAGACCGGGTGCCCATGCCCTTGTTCATGGCATCTTCGGCTAATGCCTGATTTTCTTCGATGATATCCAGCTTACTGGAAGCTGAATTGCGCCGCGCACGAAGAGATTCAATAGCCAGTTCTTTTTGTTTGATCTGTTTCCTGATAACGCTCAACTGACCGGAAAGTTCAGATTTACGCGCATTGAAGGCGGTCTTTTCCTGTTCGGTAATGTCCGGGCGGCGTTTGGCACTTTCGTCGGGGAATTTCACAAACGACAAGCCCTGGCTTTCTGCAACCAGACGGGCCTTTACCAGTTTAAAGCCATCCAGTTCTGTCTCCAGTTCGCTCTGGTTCAGTTTGCCGACGCCCAGTGTCAGGGTCATCAGGGCATCCCCACTGCGGATTGATTGGCCTTCGACAATATTCAGTTCTTTAATGATCCCGCCTTCAAGGTGCTGCACGGTCTTGACCTTGCCTTGGGGCACGACCCGGCCTGAAGCAATGGCAACTTCATCCAGCACGGTGGTGTGGGACCAATACCCAATGCCGCATAACAACAGAATGATAAAGCGAGAGGGATAGAGCCAGGGGGATTTCTTTTTCGATGAAATCATTTTTTTAAGCACACTCATCGGCCCATTCCTTTCAGTTTGGGCAGGATGTCCTGCGCTTTACCGCCGCCTTTGATCTGCCCGCGTTCGAGGATCATGATACTGTCTGCGACCTGAAGTAATTCCATTGAATGGGTGACCATGATGATGGTGCGCCCTTTCGCCAGCTGCTTTAACAGTTTTGCAAGTTCACGTTCTGCAATTACATCCAGATTGTTGGATGGTTCATCCAGCAATAGAATGGGCGGATCGGCCACCAATGCACGTGCCAGGGCTAGGCGTTGACGCAGGCCACCAGACAGATTTTCCCCATGTTCACCCACTTGCGTGCCATAGCCTTGTTTCATGGAAAGGATTTCATCATGCAGGCCCACCAGCTTGGTCGCTTTGGCAATGGCGGCATCATCGGGCACGGTTGGGCCCATGGACAGGTTATCTTTTATCGTGCCGCTTAAAAGCCGGGTGTCTTGTGGCAAATAGCCAAACCAACTGAGTTTTTCTTCCTCACTAAACTGGACAAGGTCGCCCTTGTCCAGAATGACGCGTCCCTGTGTCGGCACGTAAAGACCGCGCAGGATTTTCAAGAGCGTACTTTTCCCACTGCCATTGGGGCCGACAACTCCGTGCAGTCCATTTGGGCCCACACGTAAGGAAAGGCCCTTCAGGATTGGCTCGCTATCCTGATCTCCGAAACTGTAAGACAGGGTATCAAGCGCCAGGCGACCTTGCGGGCGATCCATTTCCATGGTGGCGCCTTGTTGGTCTTCGGGATAATCCAGTACCTGCTTGACCCGGCCATAGGACTGTTTGGCGGCACTTAGGGATTTCCATTGCAGGACCAACTGGTTCAATGGTTGCAGAATGCGCGCAACCAACATGTTTGCAGCGATCAAAGCACCAACGGTCATTTCCTGCTGGATAATAGCGATGGCCCCAAATCCGGTGAGTGTCACGGTGGAAGACAGCAACAGCGTTTTACCCATATTGTGATAACGGTCCGCACGTGCTGCCTTGGTGATGGAACTTTCAATGGTCTTGGCCTGACGTTCTTCCCAGATTTGACCCAGGTGCGTGCCTAGACCCAAAGCTTTGATGGTGGTTCGGTCTGTGATCATTTCCGTAATCAAAGCATCACGGCGAAGGGTGGCATTTCGTTCCGCCATGGTGGAACTGCGCGCTGAAAGGCTGGACAGAAATGCCAGCAGAATAAATAGCGGAACAATGATCAACAACGCCCAGGCCAGCGGTTTGGCAATGGCAACGATCAGCACAATTCCGATGACGGCAAAAGGCAAGTCGGCAAGCAAGATGGCTGCGATACCGGAAAGGGCCGTTCGGATATTATCCACATCGCGAAACAGCGATTGCCAGAAGGCAGACGGGCGACGTTCCAGAACACGAAGGGGCAGAGCGGTGAATTTGTGGAACAGGCGTTTGGCCAGCGTCGCATCAATGCGCATGGCCGCGTCCTGCAACAGACCGGACCTTGCTTGTCGAAGGATAAAGTCAAACAGGATCACCCCCGCCATCCCGATGACGAGCCCTTGCAGGGTGGAAAGGCCAGCCTGTGCAATCACGCGGTCATAGACCTGCAGGATAAAGATTGGCACGGCAAAAGCCAGTATATTCACCACCAATGTTGCGGCAAATATTTCCCCCAGGATCGGAAAAAGGGGCGCAAAGGCGCTTCTGAATAATCCCTTTTCTTCGTCTTGATCCATGTGTTTTCCCTTAAAAATCACGTATTTCGACAGAATAGGAGTGACAGAGAAAGCTTTACATTCGGTTAAGGCATCCTTTTTGCAAAGGTGTTAACCAAGATTTGATAATTACTGGTTAAGAAGGTACACTAACTGTGCATCTTTTGTAAGGATGAACCATGCCACAAGACTTTCTTTTTGACCTGAATGCCTTTGGGGAACGCGGTGTTGAACTTGCGCAACTGGCAGGCAGTGAAGAAGCCGCAGGTCGTATCGAGACCTTAAGCGGCAGTGTCACTGTGCGTCGCCTCAATGGAGAAACAGCTTCATTGGCGGAAGGTGATGAGATTTTCATGGGCGATACTTTGGATGTCGCAGGCAATGGCAGTGTCGGTGTGATCTTTGCCGATGATACCACACTTGCATTGGGCAGTGGTGCCCAGATGATCATAGATGAAATGGTCTATGATCCGGCCAATGAAAGTGGCTCGCTCGCCCTGACAGTGGCAGATGGTGTGTTTTCATTCGTATCGGGACAGATTGCCAAGACCCAGGATGAAGCCATGGTTATCAATACCCCGGTTGCCACCATCGGTATCCGTGGGACGAAGGGGGCCGGTATTGCCGCGCAGGAAGGCAGCGAAAACCGCATTACCCTGATGCCGGAAGATGACGGGCAGACGGGGGAGATTATTGTTCGAAATGACGCAGGCGTTCAGGTCTTGAACCAGCCCGGCCAATCCCTTGCTTTCAATAGCCGTTTTGCACCCCCACCGCCACCCAGCCTGATGTCTGAAAGTGAAATGCAGGCAGCGTACGGCAGTGCGTTGAATGTCATGCCGCCACCACCAAGAC
This sequence comes from Terasakiella sediminum, assembly GCF_033100395.1. Lineage (NCBI taxonomy): Bacteria > Pseudomonadati > Pseudomonadota > Alphaproteobacteria > Rhodospirillales > Terasakiellaceae > Terasakiella > Terasakiella sediminum. The sequence continues at coordinate 109,839 of NZ_JAWLVJ010000002.1, forward strand.
GACGAGGCGGGAATGAGGGACAAGCAGCCCAAAATGGCGAGGATGCGGCGTCAGCCGAAGGTGAGGCCCCGCCCGAAGACGGCGAGCAGGTCGCACAGGAAGGTGACCCCACTCAGGATGGTGAAGCGGTGCCAGCCGACGAGGTCATTGCAGAAGAAATTCCTGTTGAAGATGCGCCACCTGAAGAAGGACTGGCTGCTGAACAAGACAGCATGTTTGCCGATGTCGGTGGGCCACTAGGTGAAGCGCCAGTTGGTGAACCCATTGAGGGCGGTGAAGGTGATGGCGATCTGATCGGTGGTGCCGGCGGTGATGTGTTTGGTAGTGGTCAGATTGGTGGCGACGTTGGCGGTGAGGGATTGGGGTTTGGTGATATTGGCCTGACGGATCCAAATGATCTTTTGGGTGATCCAACTGGTGAAGAAGTCCCGTTTCAGGAGGCGCCGCCGAAAGAAGAGGCGTCAACTGATAACAACCAAACAGAAACGCAAACCACACAAACGACAACCAGTATCAACACAGTCGTTGGCACGTCAGCAGGTGAGCAGGTTTTAGGTTCAACAGGAAATGATTCTATTTCAGGTCTTGCCGGGCATGATTGGATATTGGGCGATGGCGGGAACGATATTATTGACGGTGGGGACGGCGATGACGTCATCTACGGGGATGAGCCTGTCATTGGTCGAGCAACGACCGATACTTTCGGTCTGGAAGTTACGACCGGTTCCACTATGGATACGCACTCTTACAATTTGACCGCGACAAACAGTGATCGGGTTGCTTTTAGTACCAGTGGGGCGCTGGATGCACTGGACACCAATGCCACGAACGACGCTTACATTAAAACTTTGTCAGATGGCAGCATAACCTGGATTTCGCACAAGGCAGATGGTGGTGTATCAAACGGTGCGAGCACATCTGTGCAACTTTCTGGCGATGGCAAATATGCGTTTTTCCTAAGTACGGCAACAGACCTGGCGGTAACATCAAGTGATACGGATGCACAATTATATCGTTTGGATATCGCAAATGAAACATTGGAACTGGTTTCTGCTGATTCTGGTGCAACAGAGGGTACTTCAGCAGTTTTGAATTACTCTGTTTCAGATGATGGTAATTTGATCGCCTTTGAAAGTACGTCCACCTATGGTGATACGCAGGATATCAATGCTGTCAGTGATGTTTTCATCAAAAATATGACAACAGGCGCCCTCACGTTGGTTAGTATCGAAACGGACAATGATACGGATGGGGTGTATGGATCGTTCGCACCGGTTATTTCAGGTGATGGGACCAAAGTGGTTTATTACAGTGAGGCCGATGGACTATCAGCATCGGACGGCGACTTTTCCAAGGATGTTTATATTTACGATGTCGCCTCACAAACCAATACTTTGATATCCGTTTCTACAGCGAGTGTTAAAGGCGATGCGGATTCAAAAGATGTTGATGTGTCAAGCGATGGTCAGTGGGTCGTTTTTGCAAGCACGGCGACCAACTTGATTGATGGCAGTACGGATGCACAGGCATATGCAGATATTTTTCTGCGTGATACGGTCAATAATACCACGGTGAAAGTTACCGATAATTATCTTAGCGCTGAGTCTGATGGCGACTCTTTTATGCCGTCTGTTTCTGATGATGGCCGCTACGTTGTTTTTTATTCAGCAGCAACGGATATGGTTCAGACAGACCCGAACGGTGCCAGTCATGATGTGTTTATCAAAGACATGGTGACCAATGAAGTACGTGCACTAAATACCCCCTTGGCGGGCACGGCAAACGGCTATGGTAATTTCGAAGGTCATATTTCAAATGACGGTTCTGTGGTCATGTTTTATTCGACCAGTGCATTGGTGCCTGGAGAAACAGATGGGGCAGGTGATATCTTTTTGGCGTCCAATCCTTTCATTGCGGAAACGGGCGGTGGTAATGATACCATTAACGGGGGTGCGGGGAATGACACCTTAGCAGGCGGTAGTGGCGATGATACATACCAATTCGACACCGGTTTCGGTTTGGATACGATTGTTGATTCCAGCGGAACGGATACAATCAACTTCTCAGATGTTGTGATCGAGACCGGGAACGAAACATTGTCGGATATATCGGCCGCTGACATTACTAAAATGGATGACGTTGATGTTTCTCGCTCAGGTGATAATCTCACTATTAAGGTTGATGCATCAAATCAGGTTGTCATTGTCGATCAATTTGCAGGCAATGAAGTTGAAACTGTTCATACAGATGGCCAAACCTTTAATTTCGCGATCACGTCGGCAGGGGGCAGCACAAACGATATTCTGGTCGCAGTCTCTTCAGGAAGTGGCAATTTACAAGGTTTTGCAGGTGAGGACGGGATTTTCGGGAATGTTGGTGCAGATTTAATTGATGGTGGCGCCGACCGAGACCTTCTTAAGGGAAATGATGGGAATGATACCATCCTTGGCGGCGATGGAGGAGATGCCCTGTTAGGTGGGAATGGTGACGACACCTTGATTGGCGGTACGGGGAATGATTTTGTCTACGGTGGTGCAGGTGCAGATAATTTCCGCTTTGACGCATCAAGCGGCTTGGACAGAGTCTATGATTTCACAACGGGAACTGATAAGATTCAGATTGATTTCGCTTCTTTTTCTATTTCAATTACAACAGCAAACCCGATAACGTTCGAGCAAATTGGCGGCACTTATGATGGTACCAATGCTGCTTCTGGTGCACATGTCGTGTTAGATGGCAATGGCGACCTTTATGTGGACAATAATGGAACAGCAAGTGATGGCTATTCGGTTATTGCTACTTTGGATACGCCAACGGTTGCGGTAAGTGACATTGAAGATGTTTAGCTTGTCTACAACTTAGACCATTCCATCAGCACTTTTGCCATAGTGCTGGTCAGTTTATCCAGTTCTTCATCTGTGATGGTGAAGGCGGGTGTCAGATAGATAATGTCACGGAATGGGCGCAGCCAGACGCCTTCTTCGACAAAGCGGTTTTTCAGCCAGGCGGTATCCTTGATATCCCAGACTTGGACTACGCCGATTGCCCCCAGAATACGAATATCCTTCACCCCTTTGATGGACTGCATGGGCGTCAAGGCATTACGCAGTTTTTGATGGATATGTTTGACCTGTTCAAGGCGGGGTTCGGTTTCAAACAATTCAAGGCTCGCGTTTGCAGCTGCGCAGGCTAACGGATTTGCCATATAGGTCGGGCCGTGTTGAAGCGCATCGTCAAAACTGTCACTCAGGAATGCTTCATAAATATGATCTTGCGCCACGGCACAAGCCAGTGGACAAACGCCAGCAGTCAGGGCTTTGGACAGGCAGATGATGTCCGGGACGATTTCGGCCTGATCGATGGCGAACATGGTGCCGGTGCGGCCAAAGCCTGTGAAAATCTCATCAACGATAAACAGCAGGCCGTGTTTCTGTGTAACTTCACACATGTTTTTCAAAACGTCGGGGCTGAACATTTTCATGCCGCCCGCACCCTGGACCAGTGGTTCGGTGATCACGCCTGCGATTTCGTGCTTGTGTTTGGCAAGGAAGTCGTCAAAGGCTTGCAACTGTGTTGGGCTTCTGGGGACGTCGATGACGAACTGGTCAAACAGCACATCGTTAAACACATGGTGCATACCTTCTTCCGGGTCGGCAATGGACATGCAGCCCAGCGTGTCCCCGTGATAGCCATCTTTGAAAGATACGAACTTGGAATGGCCTTTGTGTCCTTTATTGATCCAATACTGGATCGACATCTTCATGGCGACTTCCACCGAAACCGATCCTGAATCCACAAAGAACACCCGGTTCAAATCCCCCGGCAACATATCGGCCAGACGTTTGGCAAGTTTCAAAGCAGGTTCATGGTTCAATCCGCCAAACATCACATGCGGCATCACATCCAGCTGATGTTTCATGGCATCAATCACATGGGGATGGTTATAGCCATGACAAGCCGTCCACCAGGAAGCAATGCCGTCCACCAGTTCTTTGCCGCCATCAAGGGTAATGGTGCAGCCGTTTGTTGAGACGGCAGGCAGGGCGGCAGGCGCCGTTTTCATTTGGCTGTAAGGCAGCCAGACATGGGGGCGGCCATCTGTTAACCAGTCAGGTGATGTCATTATGTTCGTCCTTAAAACAAAAACTCCCCTGCTTTATAGTGTCAGCAAAGGAGTTTGTAAAAACAGAAAAGGAATTTTCTTAGACGTAGTGATCACGATCCAGGGCTTCCGGATATTCCAGCAGCATGGAACGTTGTGCCTGGGCAAAGGCTTCGGATAAAGCGCTGTGTAGTTCATCATTGGTGATGACTTTGCCGACGTCATCCAGATCATCAATCACTTTTTTCAAAAGATTGCCATCGCCTGCGGCTTCCAGATCAATTCGGGCAGCGTTTAAGGCGTAAGCTTCGGCTTCTTCCCCACTTAACCCGATTTTTTCAGCAATCCAGGCCCCGAACAGACGGTCCCGTCGGGCGCGGATTTTAAAATTCTGTTCTTCGTTCAGCTTATATTGGGCTTCAAAGGCTATTTCACGGTCTCTGATCGTACTTGCGATATCGCTCATTTTCATCCCCTGTGGTCAAAGGTTTTGTCATATGCTTACCTGAGATATGTGGATTAGACTGGTCAAGACAAGGTTGGATGGGCTAAAAAAGGGATAAATTAGAAAGTTTTTAAGATGTGTACTGTCGTAATTCTCCGCCGCCCTGAACATGACTGGCCGTTGCTGCTTGCTGCCAACCGTGATGAAATGAAAGACCGCCCCTGGACGGGCCCTGAGCGCCATTGGCCGGACCGCCCCGAAGTTACCGCCGGGATTGATGAACTGGCAGGCGGTACCTGGCTGGGGATGAATGATGACGGTTTGGTGGCCTGTGTGCTGAACCGTTTTGGCACATTGGGCAGTCATCCCGATTATCGCAGTCGAGGTGAATTACCGCTGGAACTGCTGGATCATGCCGAAGCAGAACTGGCGGCAGATGCCTTCGAAAATCTGAACCCGGAAGCTTATCGTCCCTTCAATCTGGTGGTTGCGGATTACCAGACCGCCTGGTGGATCAAAAATGACGGGATGACCATTCAGGTGGAAGAAATCCCTGTCGGCGTTTCCATGTTGTCAGCCCATGATCTGAATGATCCTGCATCTGACCGTATCAAGCTGCACCTGCCCCGCTTTCGATCTGCGCCTGCCCCGGACCCGGATCAGGATGACTGGATGGCCTGGACCGCGTTGATGAGTAGTCGCAAAAGCCAGTCTGATGCGCGTGGGGCCATGCAGATTGAAACCGATACCGGGTTTGAAACAGTTTCTTCCAGCCTAATCGCGATTTCCAAACCTTGGGACAAGCAGCGCAAGAACATCTGGAAATTCTGTGACGGTAAACCCGGTGAATCTGATTTTTATGATGTCGGGTTGGATTGATCCAGGTGCCAATGTGCCCCGGCGAAGACCGGGGCCTTTTGTATGCGGTACTCTTCATTTAAGAGGTCCCGGCCTGCGCTGGGACACGTGTGCTGGTTTCTGATTAAATATCCGCGATTTTCATCACGTGGACTTCAAATGTCTGCCACACATTGCCCTTGGTATAAGGGTCGTCGGCCAGCCATTTATCCAGGCTTTCACGGTCTTCCATATTCACATAAAGGCTGGAACCCACCATCTGGTCATGTTCATCCAGAATGGCCCCGCCCATGATAAATGTACCTTTTTCTTTTTCGATATGCATGCGTTCAAAATGGGCAGGTCGGGCCGCCATGCGGCGGTCCATGGCGTCGATGTCGGTACCGTCTTTACAGATTACGAGGAATTGCATCTTTTTTGTCTTTCTTTCAATGAGGGCTGGCGAAAAGTTTCATATGATTCTAAATAGCATAGATGGATAATTTCTCCCCCACAACACGCGCGGCCCTTTGGATGGTCTTTTTCTGTGCGACGATGGCGTGCCTTTCCGGCATGATCCGTTATCTCTCAGATGATATTCCGGCCCTTGAAATGGTGTTTTTTCGCAACTTCTTCGGCTTTCTGTTCATGCTGCCATTTATCTCAGTGGGCGGACTTGGCATTTTAAAGACCAAGCGAATGAATATGTATGGCCTGCGTGCTTTGTTTGGTACGGCGGCCATGTCCTGCTGGTTTCTGGGCGTGACCATGTTGCCGCTTTCAGAAGCAACTGCGTTGAGCTTTACGGTGCCTTTGTTTACCACTTTGGGGGCCGTTTTGATCCTTGGGGAAGTAGTGCGTATTCATCGCTGGATGGCACTGGTGGTCGGCTTTATCGGGGCCTTGATTATTATCCGCCCGGGATTTGAGGAAATAGAAATCGGTGCATTGGTTGTATTGGCTTCATCCTTCTTCATTGCCTGTGCCGTTCTTTGTGTGAAATCTCTTTCCAGAACAGAACATCCCACGGCCATCGTCTTTTATATGGGGGCCTTTATGACGCCCTTATCCTTGATCGGGGCGGTTCCCGTCTGGGTCTGGCCAGAACCTGAACATTACATCTGGCTGGTCGGCATGGGCGTATTTGCTTCGAGTGGTCAAATTGGACTAGCCCGCGCGATGAAGGCAGCGGATGCGTCCGTGTCCATGCCCTATAGCTTTACCAATATGATTTTTGCCTCCATGATCGGATATTATTTCTTTGCAGAAACACTGGATGTGCTGACCTGGGTCGGGGCGTGTGTGATCTTTGCCTCCACCCTTTATATTACACGGCGTGAAGCGTTATTGGCCAAAAAGGCAAAACAAGAAGCGCAATAATTATGATCCGAGACCGGGGTCAGCAATATCTTCGCTTAAGGCTTCGATCTCCTGTTCCGGTACCGTGGACATTTCCATGAAATAAGCCAGGAACCACAACAGCGCGACACCCAAGAGCCAGAAGGTGATTTGCCACGCCCATATGGAGGGCACCCCAAACAGCCAACCGTCGCGTCCTGCATCCGGTGCGCCAAAGATATCGTTGCCGACAACAACACCCGGACCAACGGCGAAGAAGACCCAAAGGATGGTTGCACCCCAGGCAAGCGGGATCAGCTTGCGCTTGTTGGGGCTAAGGCCTGCATGTTCTTTCAGGAAAGTATGGAAGCTGTTTTTATGTTCTTCTTTTTCTTCTTCTTTGGTTGCCAAAGACAGGGTGACACAGATCAGCAGGTTCAGGGCAATGCCCCAACCACCACTATGAATGGTCAAAGGCCAGCGACCCCAAAGGTCGATCCCGATCATATTAAGCAGGGAAACACCTGCGCTATCGGTGAAGAAAACGGCCAACAAACCAACTGTCATGCCCCAGACAATGCCCTTGGCATTAAACCATTTGATCCAGCAGACCCCCAGCAAAGCGGGCCACATCTGCAATCCAAAGGCAACGGCCATGCCGCCCAATAAGACTAACGCGTCTTTGTTGATCAGCGCGACCACAAGGGCGGCCAGCAGGATGAAAAGAACGCAGATGCGTGCGAAAAATTTCTGGATGCTATGCCCGGCCTGTGGTTGGATTTTATGTTTGTAGATATCGCGTGTGACCATGGCCCCAGCTGTGGACATATAAGCAGCACCTGCTGACTGCATGCCTGCCAAGGCACAAACACCTAAAAAGGCGACAAGCCAGGGCATCTGCTCCTGCACCATGGTCAGGATGTAAGGAACCAATGTGTCCGGGATATCTGAAATCTCTGTTGGCAGGCTCCAGTCTACGGGAACACCACTGCCCGCAAGCGATGGGGTGGCACCCAGCATATGGGGGGCCATGCCGATAATGGTGGAAACGACAAACAGCAGGCCGCCCAGAATCAGGCCGGAAACCCAGACCTGCTGCGGGGCAAAAGGTTTGGGGCTGTTGTTGCCAAAGCTCCACATAGAAAAAGCGGGCGAGGCCTGCACGCCCATCATGGCCATCAGGAAAGTCAGGATCATCATCCCGGTCCAGGGACCGCCTGTATAGGTAGTTTGTTCGACCCCGCTGACCGATTGCATCATGCCGGGGACCGCGAGGTAGGAATTGTAATTTCCGCCGCCTGCGCCTTTGGTCGTGCCCCAAAGGCCGAATTCAGAAGCTCCCATCCGTTCCAGCCCGGTCAACAGCACATCAATGCCGCCAATAGCGTAAATGGCAATGCCTGCGGTCAAAAGGACACCAAGGGCCAGCAGGATACATTGGAAACTATCAGCATAAGCCACGGCGCGCATGCCGCCATAGACCACATATAAAAAGACCGCCAGGGCCAATAATAAAGTCCCAACGGTCGTGCTGATCAATCCATCACTTAAGACATTGAACAGATAGCCTGCCGCACCCAGTTGTACGCCCATAAACGGGACGGTGAAAAGGACGGCAATAATGACGGTCAGGGTGCGGATGCGATCACTTTTATAATAATCGCTCAGCATTTCACCGGGCGTCACATAACCAAAACGTTTACCCAGCATCCATTGGCGTTTCAAAAATATAATGCCTGTCAGCGGGATCAAAATGGTGAAGAAAGAGATGTAGGCGTAAGGAAAACCGTCGCGATAAATCATCGCGGGATGGCCCAGGAACGTCCAGCCGGAAAAGGAAATGGCCGTTGCAGCCAGAACAAAGACCCAGACGGGTAAATTTCTGCCCGCGATAAAATAGTCACTCGCCGTGCGCGCCAATCTGGCCCCACGGATACCCAGGTAGATACAGTACGCCCAATAGGCAGCGACAAACCCAAGCAGCCACAACAGCTTCTCGTTCAAAACCCTTAACTCCCTATCTAAGGGGCTTTCGTTTTAGTCTAAAAGGCCCCCCATACCACCGCGTTGTTTTTATTATGCAGTGTCACACATGCGGATTGTTACTCAATGTCGCGAAGAATGCAACAAAACTTCTACATTTAGGGTAGGGCTTTAGGCTTGTTTTTTCTCGCAGACAGGTTCATATCAGATAAGGCGCGTGTTTCAGGATTTGTGATCTAACCATGCATAAACAAACAAGAATATTTGCCAATCGGGTCGAAGATTTCATGCATACCCCCAAGGTGTGCCTGGAACTTGGCAGCATTTGCGAACAGGTCATTGCTGAAATGGTCGAAAAAAATGCCAGATGCTGCGTGGTGGTGGATGGTTATGGCAAGTTGGCCGGAATTCTGCGCCATGATGATATTTTATCGCGCATCGTCTTTAAGGTTGGCCCGCAGACCCTGATCGATGAAGCTATGGATACAAATGTCCAGACCATCCAGGCGGATGAATACCTTTATCACGCGATTGGCCGGATGCGTCGTCATGATGTGCGTGAACTTGTGGTGGTTAATCAGGCGACCCAGCCTATCGGCATTGTCTATATGCAAAATGCGATTGAAGCGGCCGCGAATGATCTGATGCTGCAGATCGACCGTTTAAGTGCAGAAGGCGATATCGAAAGTCTGCGTGATGTAAAGGCTGCGCAGGTTGAACTGGCTCTGGATATGTTTGAGGATCACCAGCCAGCCCCTGCGATCCAGCAACTCCTCAGTCATGTAAATAACGATATCTACAGCAAGGTCATCCATGACAATATATGTCATATGGAAGCTGAAGGTTGGGGCAATCCACCTGTTGAATTCTGCGCCATTGTTATGGGGTCGGGCGGGCGCGGTGAAAACTATCTTTATCCGGATCAGGATAATGGTTTCATTTTGGAAGATTACCCGGATGAAGACCACAGCAGGGTGGATCAGTATTTTCGAGAGTTAGCAGAACGCATGTGCCGTGATCTTGATGCGGTTGGCTTTCCATACTGTTCTGGCAACGTGATGGCGACCAACCCGGTCTGGCGAAAAACCATTACTCAATGGCGTGATCAAATCCAGCTGTGGGGCAAAAAGCGCAATGTGGTTGCAATCCGCCTGTCGGATATCTTTTTTGATTTCCAGCCTGTCTGGGGGCGCAATGACCTGGCTGATGATCTGCGCCAGGCCGTTCTACAGATGATCAAAGCCAATCATTTCTTCTTGCAGGAAATGTTTGCCTTTCAGCTGGATCACAATGTCGCCCTTGGCATGTTTGGCCGTCTGGCACGTGAAGAAGAGGGTGATCATAAAGGATTGGTTGATCTGAAATATCGTGGCGCGCTGCCTTTAATCGAAGCCATCCGGCTTTTGTCGCTCAAGCAGGGGATTTCAGAAACATCCACAATGACGCGAATTGAAAAATTGCATTACGCCAAGGTGTTAAGTGATACGGAGAAAGATTATCTTGGCAGTGCCTTCAGCTTCATCACGCAGTTGTTGTTAAAAAGACAGGCTGAAGCCTTTAAGGGTGGCAAACCTGTCACCCGCTTTGTTGATCCCAGGACACTGAGCCGACAGGAAAAAGAAAACCTGTTAAATTCATTCCGTCATATCGAAGCCTTTCGAAAACGCCTGAAGGGTGAATTCACCGGGGATGTTTTTTAGAAAGTATTATTCACTGTCGTGAATGACGGCTTTAGTGTTGGCATGGCTGCTGAGCAGTTTTTTATAGCGCCCATCAATGACCATACGCGCGAGAATTTTGTTGATCTCCGCCAGAATGACCGCGCCATTTGAATTGGGCTGGGTGACAAAATTGCCATATATATGGCTAAAACTTTCGCCGTGGTGCAGTTGTTTCTGATCATCCGGGCTTAAAATGGTTTCTGCCCAGTTTTTATGAAGTACCAACGCATCAATCCGCCCGACCTAACAATTTGATCGCGCGTTCTACGTCATGAATTTCGGTGATTTTATAAGCCCCTCGGTTTCCCGAAGGGCTTGTTTGAAACTATTGTTTTTATGCTTCGCGTTCTGCTTTTAACGCGTCTGCCAGCAGGAAGGCCATTTCCAAGGCCTGGTTGGCGTTCAAACGCGGGTCACATTGTGTGTGGTAACGATCACCCAGATCGCCTTCTTTCACTTCATATGTGCCGCCGACACATTCGGTCACATCCAGACCTGTCATTTCAAAGTGAACACCACCGGCATGTGTGCCAGCTGACTTATGGGCGGCAAAGAAGCCTTTGACTTCACCGAGGATACGGTCGAAGTGACGAGTCTTATAACCGCCTTCTGCAGAAACCGTGTTGCCGTGCATCGGGTCACAAGACCAGACAATGTGGCGCCCTTCGGATTTCACACGTTCCAGAAGTGGGCCGAGACCTTCTTCGATCTTGCCATCGCCCATACGGGTGATCAGGGTCAGTTTACCTGCTTCGTTTTCAGGGTTTACTGTATCGATCAGTGTAATCAGCTCATCCGGTGTCATGGTTGGGCCGACTTTACAACCGATCGGGTTGGCAATGCCGCGCATATATTCAATATGAGCTTCGTCCAGAAGGCGTGTGCGTTCCCCAATCCAAACCATGTGTGCAGATGTGTCGTACCATTCTTCTGTGTCACGTGTGCTGTCAACACGGGTCATCGCCTGTTCGTAGTTCAGCAACAAGGCTTCGTGAGACGTGTAGAATTCAGTTTCGCGCAGAGACTGAGTGCTTTCCCCATTGATACCACAGGCGTCCATGAAGTTCAGCGCATCAGAAATGCGGTTGGAAAAATCTTTGTAGCGATCACCTTCAGGCGTGCCGGAGACAAAACCAAGGTTCCACTTGTGAACTTTGTTCAGGTTTGCATAACCACCTTGTGCCAGGGCACGCAGCAGGTTCAGCGTAGAAGCCGACTGGTTGTACATCTGGATCAGACGGTCAGGGTCCGGGATACGGGCTTCTTCTGTGAAATCCATGCCATTGACCGCATCACCACGGTAGCTTGGCAGTGTCACATCACCTTTGGTTTCCACATCGCTGGAACGTGGCTTGGCGAACTGACCCGCCATACGGCCGACCTTGACGATGGGACAGTTTGCACCGAATGTCAGCACAACAGCCATCTGCAGCATCACGCGGAACGTATCGCGGATGTTGTTTGCGTTAAACTGATCAAAAGATTCCGCACAGTCCCCGCCTTGCAACAAAAAGCCTTTGCCCAGGGCAACATTTGCCAGTTCTGCTTTCAGGCGGCGGACTTCACCGGCAAAGACCAGCGGAGGATAAGAGGACAGGGTCTCTTCAACCTGTTTTACCTTCGCTTCGTCCGTATAGGTCGGGACCTGACGGATTGGTTTTGCGCGCCAACTATCGGGGGTCCATGTCTGTGCCATGATGTGAATCCTTAATTACTTATTTGTTCTTTAAAAAAAATCTGAACATTCCGTATAAGGCGGAATCGCACGGATTGCCAGCATAAAAGGCAGGTTTTATATGAAAATCCTGTTAAATCATAAAAACGTCATTCCTGCGCAGGCAGGAATCTGAAAAGGCCCCACACCTGTTCATAATCACGTATCAGGAGGTCATGATGAAAAGAGGATATGTTTATATTCTGAGCAATAAGCCTGATGGTGTTTTGTACGTTGGGGTGACGTCCAATCTTGAACAACGTATCCAGCAACATAAGAACGACAGCTTTCAGGGTTTTTCTTCAAAATACAAATTAAAGCGGCTTGTTTATGTGGAAGAAACACCGGGCATCGCGGACGCAATCCATCGTGAGAAATGCATAAAGCGCTGGAAGAGAGATTGGAAAATTCGTTTGATTGAGGAGATGAATCCTGAATGGAAAGATTTGTCGGTTGAATAAGGAGATTCCTGCCTTCGCAGGAATGACAGCTGAAATTAAAACCGTCATTCCTGCGCAGGCAGGAATCTTCTTACAGGCTTAAGCGTGAGGGAATATCACCCGCTGCAACTGGCTTGGAGAAATAATAGCCCTGCACTTGATCGGCTTCCATCATCTGGACGATATCAAACTGGGCTTCGGTTTCCACCCCTTCGCAGACCACATGCATACCCAGACTGTGCCCCAGATCGATGATGGAGCGCAGCAGCAGGCAGGCATCCAGATCGCCCGGTGTATCATCCAGAAAGCTCTTGTCGATTTTCAGGGTCCGGGCATTGAACTGGCGCAGGTAGGACAGGGAGGAATGGCCTGTTCCAAAGTCATCAATGGACAGGGGGATGTTGAGGTTATCAAACTGATTGAGGATGGTGCGGGCTTCTTCGGACAGCAAGATACCTTCGGTAATTTCCAGTTCTATTTTGTCAGGTGCGAGGGCGTTGTCTTTCAGTAGATGTTGGACCTTGTCAGGAAGATCGAATGTGATGTGTTCGACAGACAAATTGATGGAGACTTGCAGGTCAAGGCCATCTCTTTGCCATTGAGCGGCCTGCGACACAGCTGTACGTAAAATCCAGTTGCCCAACGGATGAATGGTGCCGTTTCTTTCACAGGCCGGGATAAAGCGGTCCGGGCTGAGGATGCCGTATTTCGGATGTTTCCATCTGACCAACGCTTCTACAGACACCACCTGTTCACGGAAAAGATCTACACGGGGCTGGTAGAGGAGAAAAAATTCTCCTCTGTCCAACCCCGCAAGGATCATGTCGGGGTCAAAGTGTAGGGGGGTAACCATTGACTATCCCGCACGGTCTATCAGCGTATAAAGTTCCACCTCTTCACGGTTGAGACGATTGACCAGCAAGTCCAGAATATGGCGGGTCTGGGTTGCGAAATCTTCGGGCGATTTTGCAATGGCGACCGGTCCCGGCCATGTTTTTCGATATTGATCAAAGGTCTCGCCCAGTCCACCCATTTCTGTCTGGAAATCATTGGCGGTTTTACGCACCTTGTTGTCATTGTGGGCAAGGGCCTTGGGATACAGAACCTTGTCTTCAATGGCAAGATGCGTGCTGAACTTTCCAAACAGCTGGCGGATAGAAACCGCGATAACTTCGGGATTATCGGTGATCCTGGTAATATCCATTTCTTTTTCAATAGTTGATAAAATTAGTCGGATATCATGGTGATGTCGTCTGTAGCTTTCTGTTTTAAGCATAATTAACTACCGTATTGTTTTGTGTGATACGGGATTAATAACCAACTAAATTACTAAGGTATTTGACTTTGGTCAATTGGAATTATTTTAAATAAAAGAAGTGTTCTAACGTCGTCATGGCGCACGTGTTGCGCCATAAGGGGTTGAGGTCGCGTACTGTCTTCTACCCCTTAGCCCGCAACGCGTGCGGGCTGACGAAGAAAATAAAGGCAACAAAAAACCCCGACGCATGGGCCGAGGTTTTTGTTCGTTTTTATTGTCCGCAATTACCCACGCTTCTCGCGCATGGTGACGAACTCTTCGGCTGCACTTGGGTGGATGCCGATGGTGGCGTCGAACTGGGCTTTGGTCGCACCGCACTTCATGGCGATACCGATGCCTTGCATGATTTCTGCTGCATCCGGACCCATCATATGGGCACCGACGACTTTATCGGTTTTCGGGTCCACAATCAGCTTCATAAAGGTGCGTTCATCGCGACCGGACAGGGTATGTTTCATCGCCTTGAAGCCGGAGGTATAAACATCAACTTCACCAAATCGTTCCGTTGCCTGTTCTTCCGTCAGGCCAACCACACCAAGGGGCGGTTGAGAGAAAACGGCGGACGGGATGTTTTCATAATCCACACCGGATGTTTCATCCCCGAACAGATAGTTGACCAAGGCCATGCCTTCGGCCAAAGCAACCGGGGTCAGCGCCATACGATCAATGACGTCGCCGATGGCAAAGATGCTGTCAACAGAAGTACGGAAGTTTTCATCCACGATTACCGCACCATTTTTCGCCATGTCTACATTTGCAGCTTCCAGACCCAGGCCTTTGGTTTTTGGGGCACGGCCTGTGGCATACATGATGGCATCTGTTTCCAGCTTGTCGCCATTACCTAACGTGAGTTCCAGATGGTCGCCTGTTTTCTCAATAGATTCAACGGTGGTGTGGGACATGATATTGATGCCGCGTTTACCCATCTCACCTTCCAGCTGGGTGCGCAGGTCCTGATCAAAGCCACGCAGCAGATGATCGGCACGGATGATTTCAGTGACTTCAACGCCCATACCTGCAAAGATGCCTGCAAATTCCACGGCGATATATCCGCCACCCACAATCACAATGCGTTTGGGTAATTCAGGCAAATCCAGGGCTTCGTTTGATGTGATGGCATGTTCGATCCCCGGGATTTGCGGCATGGTTGGCCAGCCGCCCACAGCGATCAGAATGTGTTTTGCTGTATAATGCTTGCCGTTGACCTCGACCGTATGGGCATCCACAACCGTACCACGGCCATTGATTGTTTCAACGTCATTGCTGGACAGGATGTTGTTGTATATGCCGTTCAGGCGATCCAGTTCCGCATTCTTGGTATTGATCAGTTGGCCCCAGTTGATTTCGCGATCACCAACGGACCAGCCAAAACCCTGGGCATCATCAAAATGCGCGCCATATTCAGAGGCATATACCAACAGTTTTTTGGGGACGCAGCCACGAAGCACACAGGTACCGCCGACGCGGTCTTCTTCGATCACACCGACGCGGGCGCCACGTTGTGAGGCCATGCGAGAGGCGCGTACACCACCGGAGCCACCGCCAATGGTGAGAAGGTCATAATCATATTCGGACATTTAGGGCCTCGTTCTTTTAAAATAAATCAGTTGGAACCAAGATAGGTCTATCTGGATTTGCGTCAAGCCATATGACGTCACAGTTTTGTGAGGTGAGAGGTTGGAGCTTATCTTAGCTGTGGGTTGCTTTAAGCTTTTTCAAGATAGGCTCTTTATGTGCATCCAGCATATCCCAGCCACCGATGACGTGACCATCGATGATGATCTGCGGGACGGTACGGGCATTGGGGATACGTTCAATCATTTTATTGAAACGATCAACGGTGCTGACATCATGTTCTTCAAAGGCAATGTCATGCTGGTTAAACAAGCTTTTGGCTTTCTGACAGAACATGCAGCTGTCTTTGCTGTAAATTTCGACGGCCATTTAAATATTCTCCTTATTGGGCGAAAGACGGGGAGCTGATGGATTGAGGGGAGAGGGCAGCCCCCCATCTTTCTAAAACGGTTGCTTAACGGTTTTTCAGATAGTTCAGCATTGTGTCTGCATCTGAAACTTCAAATGGATCTTCTGGTGCGTTGTCCTGGTAACCAGCTTCTGAGAACAGCTGCTTGATCTCGCCATCTTCAACATACATGGAATAGCGCCAGCTGCGCATGCCGAAACCGAGGTTGGATTTGTCAACCAACATGCCCATTTTGCGGGTGAATTCGCCGTTGCCGTCTGGCAGCAGGAAGACGTTTTCTGCATTCTGGGATTTGCCCCACTGGAACATGACGAAGGCATCATTCACGGAAAGGCAGACAACCGCATCAACGCCCTGGTCCTTGAATTCGCTGTAAAGTTCTTCAAAACGTGGCAGGTGAGAGGTTGAACATGTTGGTGTGAAGGCACCGGGCAGAGAGAAGAGAACAACGTTTTTGCCTTTGAAAACATCGTCAGTGGACAGGTCTTTCCACTCAAACGGGTTCGGGCCTTCAAGGGCATCGTTGCGAACGCGGGTTTTGAATACTGTGGAAGGAACATGTGAAGTCATGGAACTAATCTCCGATAAGGTTATGTGTAAGTAGCTGTGTTTGTTTGCTGAGACTGAAGATAGGGGGATTTGAATAATTAGTAAAATGAGTTGTTTTTATTAAATTAATAAATTTTTCCTATTTATTAAAAAGGACTATTTCCCTCTAGTGTTGCGAACCATAAAAACTGGAGAACCATAAAGATGATGAACTGGCACGATCTCTTATCCACCAAACGTATTGGGGACAAGGAAGGCAAGGCACCGGGACGCGAAGAAAGCCCGTTTCTGCTTGATCTGGACCGGATTACCTTTTCATCATTTTTCCGCCGTCTACAGGATAAGACCCAGGTGCATCCTTTGTCTGAAGGCGGGCGTGTACGATCCCGCCTGACCCATAGTATTGAAGTGGCCTCGGTTGGGCGTTCCCTTGGTTTTGGCGTGGGGCGTAAGCTGATTGAGGCTGAATGCGGCATCCCGGATCACATTACGGCCCATGATTTTGGCTATATTGTGCAGGTGGCCTGTTTATCTCATGATATCGGCAATCCGCCCTTTGGTCATGCCGGCGAAGCGGCCATTCAGCAATGGTTTATCGATAATCCTGATGTATTCGATGACACCATGTCTGAGGCTGAAAAATTGGATTTCACCAAGTTTGAAGGTAATGCCCAAGGATTTCGTATCTTAAACAAATTAGATTATTTCCGTGGCAATGGCGGGTTTCAGATGTCCCATGCAACGCTTGGGGCTTTTACCAAATATCCCGGTGATGCGACGGAAAATTCCGTAAAAGCGATTGAAGGCAAGAAGGCTGGCTTCTGCCAATCGGAAAAAGATTTATTTGCTGAAGTCGCCAATAATCTGGGCCTGATCAAGCGGGGATCAGATACCTTGTGGTGTCGCCACCCGCTGGCCTATCTGATGGAAGCAGCTGATGATATCTGTTATCGGGTGGCCGACCTGGAAGACGGTGTGACCATGGATTGTGTGTCTTTTAAGGATGTGGAATATCACCTTGCCCCACTTGCCTGGTCCCATAAACATGGCGAGACGATTGATCTGCGCCGTAGCGATCTGTTGGCGCAAGGCTGGTATCAGAAGATGTCTGAACATGAAAAACTGGGATTCTTGCGCTCCAAAGCCATCGGAAATTTAACCAAGGCAACGGTCGAAGCCTTTATTTCAAATGAAGAAGCCTTGCTTGCAGGTCGTTTTAATGACGAACTTCTAGCCGTTACCCCTTTTGCAAACGAGGCAGATGCCTGTAAGAAATTTGCAGGTGAATCGATTTTCAGTACGCGCCGAAAGCTGGAAATTGAAACTTCAAGTTTTGAGGTTCTGAATGTGCTTTTATCTTCTTTCACCCGTGCGGTTCTGGAACTGGAAGTCTGTGGTGGGGAGCTGAAACAGGTGTCTGAAAGAAGCAAGAGACTCCTGAAAATGATGGAAAACTCTAATGGTCTGTGCACATGCCGTTATGAATATCTGTTGAAGGTAACAGATTTCATTTCTGGACTCAGTGACCGTTCCGCTGTTAGTTTATGTAATGTGATTCGTGGGGTTTCTATATAGAGTCTATAACTTATGCGTTTGCTTGTTATCATGCTGGTCTTTTTGCTGTCCGCACAAGACGGACGGGCAGAGCAATATAACGTGGCTGTTGCGCATATCCCGCCCTTTGCCATGAAACGCGACACGGGTCCGGAAGGCATTTTGGTGGATATCACCAGCGAAGCTTTTGGGCGGCTGGGTCACAGTGTAAACTTTCAATTCCTGCCTTGGCCACGCGCCATCAATTATATGAACATTGGCAAGGTGGATGCAATCGTCCCGTTTTTCAAAAATCCCGAACGCGTGAAATTTGCAGAATTCCCGACTAAAGGCTTATTGCAGATGGATATACATTTTTTCAAACGCAAAGGCTCTGCCATTCAGGTGTCTTCGGTTGAAGATGCGAAAGACTATCGTATTGCCCGGGTTTCACGGGTTAATTTGGGGGGGACCTTTGCAGCATATGAAGAACGCCAAGATCTGAAAATTGATCAGGTCAATAACACCGGTTCCGGCATCAAAGTGCTGGTCAATAGCCGGGTCGAACTTCTGGCCAGCGTCAAACGCATAGCCGAATATGCCGCTGCCCAATTGGGGATGAGTCATCAAATCGAAGTGGCGGGAAAAGCTTTTGATCAGCATGTGGCCTATTTGGCCTTTGCAAAATCATCCAAAAGCGTGACAATTGCACCAGATATTTGGGCGGAAATAGAAAAAATGCGTATCAATGGGCGAATTGACGCTTTGACCGAGCGTTACCTTAGTTACATCAACTGATAACTATAGTCTAAAACACAAAACACCCCGCCTTTCACGCAGGGTGTTTTATGGGGTATGAAAAAGTTTTCTCATTAATGGGTGGTCTTTTCGGGGGAAACTCCGAGTTCGCTCAGTTTAACCATGACGTTTTTATAAATGGCAGAAACTTTCTGCATGTCGTCTAGGCCGATTTCGACTTCAATGGCGCTCATCAAGATCGCTTTGAAATCAATCATCTGTTTTGCGCCGCTTTGATGCAGGTGACTAAGCAAGTTATGGAGGCAAACGCCGTGCATCGTTTCATCTTTGTGAAACGGATTAACGATGAACTTACCGGCAATTTCTAAATACTGCTGCGACTGATACATGGACTTATCCACTTATTTAACAAATCAATGGTGCTGATTGGTACGATCATACATTCGTATTAGTGGCGAAACATCACTCAAACAGGTGAGAAGCATTTTAAAAGTCAAAAAATTAGGTATCAGTCGAAGACAGCACTTCTTTTTTTGGGGCTGGGTCTTCTTTTGGCAGGGGAATGACATCTTCAAAAAAGCGTTTCATGAATCCTTCCAGTTCTTCCACTTTTTCGCGGATAAAAGGTTCCCCGGTTTTAAGGCCAATCTCGCCCGCACATTGGGCTTCCGATGCTGCGCATTTTGCCACGCAGGCCGCCTGTGATCCTTTAGAACCCGTTTCAAAACAGGTGCTGGTACAGCGGTGATGATCGTTTACGCAGGTTTCAAGGGCTGTTTCTGCATATGCAGGGTTTGCAAACAGGATTAATCCAGCAATGAGAAGTCCGCATGTCGTATGAACAATCATTTTTTGTCTCTCGCAGTCATGTCAGGGGCTATCTTAACAAGATTGTCTTTTTCTAGGCTAGTATCAACCCCGATAAGCTTATTCCACGGTCACAGACTTCGCAAGGTTCCTCGGTTGATCTACATCGGTCCCCTTATGAACAGCCACATGATAAGCCAGAAGCTGAACCGGGATGGAATAGAGGATGGGGGCGACGAAGGGATCCACGGCGGGCATGGTGACGCTGGCAAGGGCGTGATCATTCATTTTTTCCACACCTGTTTCATCGGCCATAAAGATGACGCGTCCGCCTCGGGCCACTGTTTCCTGGGTGTTGGACGCAGTCTTTTCAAAGTTACTGTCGGTCGGGGCAATGACGATGATGGGCACGGCTTCGTCGATCAGGGCGATGGGGCCGTGTTTCATCTCACCTGCGGCATAGCCTTCAGCGTGGATGTAGGAAATTTCCTTGAGCTTTAAGGCCCCTTCCATCGCAATCGGGAAACTAGAGCCACGACCCAGGTAAAGCACATCGCGGGCCTCGGCAACATTTTGGGCGATGGTGCGCAGGTTTTCGTCATGATTAAGCACATCGGCACAGCGTGCAGGCACTTCGGCAATGGCGTTACACAGACGGGCTTCACAGGCCTGATCAATCGTGCCTTTGGCTTTGGCCAAGGCAATGGTGAAACAGGCCAGAACGGTCAGTTGTGTGGTAAAGGCTTTGGTGGAAGCCACCCCGATTTCGGGTCCGGCACGTGTCTGCAATACTGCATCGCTTTCGCGCTCCATGGAGCTTTCCGGTACGTTGACGATGGACAGAATGGACTGGTTCTGGCTTTTGGCATAACGAAGCGCCGCCAGTGTATCTGCTGTTTCCCCACTTTGAGAAATGAAGAGGGCAAGACCACCTTCGGGCATGGGGGCTTCGCGGTAGCGGAATTCTGAGGCCACATCGATTTCAACGCCGACGCGGGCATATTGTTCAATCCAGTATTTGGCAACAAGGCCTGCATAGAAAGAGGTCCCGCAGGCCACAATGGTCAGGCGCGGGATTGAGGCCAGATCAAACGGGAAGTCTGGCATGGAAATGGTTTGTGTTGTCGGGTTGAAGAAACCCGATAACGTGTCACCAATAACCTGCGGCTGCTCGTAAATCTCTTTCAGCATATAATGGCGATGTTCACCCTTGCCGATCAACGCGCCGGACATGGCGGTTTCAGAGATCGTACGCTGAACTTCATTATCATTCTGATCATAAAAAGTCGCGCTGTTGCGATCCAGCACGGCCCAGTCGCCTTCATCCAGATATGCGATCTGTTTGGTCAGCGGGGCAAGCGCCATGGCGTCGGAACCGAGATACATTTCCCCATCACCAAAACCAACGGCCAAGGGACTGCCGCGACGCGCACCAATCAGTAGGTCTTCTTCCCCGCTGAAAATGATGCCCAAGGCAAACGCACCATCCAGACGCTTAAGTGTTGCTTTGACGGCGTCAATGGGCGAAAGCCCATCATCCAGATAGCTTGTGATCAGGATCGGAATAACTTCGGTATCGGTCTGAGAGTAAGGTTTATAGCCTTTTTCCATCAGCTCGTTGCGCAGTTCCTGAAAATTTTCGATGATTCCGTTATGCACAACGGCAACTTTTTCAGTAGCGTGCGGGTGGGCATTGGTTTCGTTGGGAATGCCATGGGTGGCCCAACGGGTGTGGCCGATGCCGATGGTTCCTTCAGCGGCTTTTTCTTCCAGTACCTTGTCCAGATTAACGATCTTGCCTTCTGCGCGGCGACGTTCGATCTGCCCATCTGCTAGGGTTGCGATCCCGGCTGAGTCATAGCCGCGGTATTCAAGGCGCTTCAGCCCTTCCACCAGCAGGGGGGCCGCATCTGTTTTCCCGATAAATCCAACAATTCCACACATGATTTTATCTCTTATTTCTTTGCTTTTTCAGCGGCCTGAGTGCTACGGAATTTTTCCGCCCATCCGGCATAGCTCTTTTGTGGTGCACGTGTCAGGCCCAAGTCCCCGTCCGCCACGTCTTTTGAAATGGTGCTGCCCGCCCCTATGTTTGCGCCATCACCGATTTTAACAGGCGCAACAAGGGCGGTGTTTGATCCGATAAAGGCACCTGCGCCAATATCAGTATGATACTTGAAGAAGCCGTCATAGTTACAAGTGATGGTACCTGCGCCAATGTTGGCTTCAGGACCGACACGGGCATCGCCAATATAGGTCAGGTGATTGACCTTGGCACCTTCTTCGATCAGGGCTTTTTTAATCTCAACAAAGTTTCCGACTTTGACTTTGTCTTTCAGTTCCGCCCCCGGGCGCAGACGGGCATAGGGGCCTATGACGACCTTGTTGCCAACTGATGTGTCTTCCAGATGGGAGAAGGCCTTGATATGGACGTTATCGCCGACCGTGACACCGGGGCCGAAAAAGACGTTGGGTTCAACCACAACATCCTGACCTAATACTGTGTCATAACTAAAATGCGTGCTGGTTGGGTCCATGAGCGTTGCGCCATTGACCATGGCCTTGTGACGAAGTTGATCCTGAACCAGCCCTTCGGCTTTTGCCAGTTCGACGCGGGAATTCACGCCCAGCAGTTCGTTTTCATCACCTTCGACCACTACACAAGCAAGGTTTTCGGCGCGCGCCAAAGCAACGATGTCTGTCAGGTAATATTCCCCTGCTGCATTGTCGTTTGTAATTTTTTCCAACAGACCAAAGAGCTTTTCCCCATTGAGGCACATGACACCGGAATTACACAGGTTGATGGCGCGCTCGACATCTGACGCATCCTTATATTCAACGATGGCCTGCAGCTGACCTTCTTCAACGACCAGACGGCCATAGGCGGCCGGATCATCAGGGCGGAAACCCAAAACAACCACATCGGCTGTTTCATTTGCTTTCAGCATGCGCGAAAATGTATCTGGCGAAATCATCGGCGTGTCGCCAAAAGCGATTAGAACCGATCCTTTAAACCTGTCCATCACTTTTTTGGCAGCCAGAACGGCATGGCCTGTGCCCAAACGATCCACCTGCAGGGCGGTTTTATGAGGTTCGACCGTTTTTTCCAACGCGGGCATGTCTGGGCCGATGACACAGGTGATTTCACTGACACCAGCTTCCTGCAGATTGGCAATCACATGGTTGACCATGGGGCGCCCGGCCAGAGGGTGCATCACCTTTGGCATGGAGGATTTCATGCGGGTGCCAAGGCCTGCGGCAAGAATAATGGCTGCTGAATTAGACATTGTCATAAGCTGTTCGTTGGAATAGTTAATACGGACGTTATGCGTTGGCAGTCTTTTTAAGCTGAAAAGGGGCAAAGCGCAAATTCAAAGATTGTTACGGAATGCTACAAATGGCTTTAACGACCCTGATTTTCGATCTGGATGGCACTTTAATCGACAGCGCACCGGATTTGCGCACCGCCTGCAACAAGGTTCTGGCAACCAAGGGACGCCGGGAAATCACTTTGCAGGAAACCACGCAATTTGTGGGCAACGGGGCGGCAAAGCTGGTGGAACGTGCATTTCGCACAACGGGCGATGCTGTTTCAGAAGATGAAATACCTGCTTTGACAGAAGCTTTTCTGGCTTTTTATGATGGGCATGAGGCGGATGAGACAACGATCTATGAAGGCGTTGAACAAACTCTGCAAAAACTGAAGGATCAGGGGTATCGCATGGGCCTGTGCACCAATAAACCTTACATCCCGACGATCAATCTGATGAAAGATTTGGGTCTGGGTGACTTTTTTGAGGTGATGATTGGTGGTGATCAGGTGGCGACAAAAAAACCACACCCTGAAATGATCCATAAAGCCTTGGCGGATATGGGTGTTGACGTGGCCGATGCCATCATGATTGGGGACAGCCCTAATGATATAGGGGCAGCCAAGAACGCAGGGCTTAGAAATGTCGCTGTCTCTTACGGCTATCGCAAAGTTCCGGTGGAAGCTTTGGAAGCCGATGTGGTGATTGATCAAATGTCGGATTTACCTCGCGCCATAAACAGCCTAACCTGAGTTTATGACAGAGAAGCAAAAATCCATTGGCCTGCTGGTCATCTGCGAAGTTTTTACGCTGGCGCTTTGGTTTTCGGCAAGCGCGACCATTCCTGATCTCAAACGGGAATTTGGGATCAGTGATCTGCAGGCTTCCCTTTTCAGCAGTATGGTCTCTGTCGGTTTTGTCTGTGGGACACTGACCAGTGCGATTTTCGGACTGGCTGACCGACTGCCGCCCCAACGTTTTTTCATGATGGCGGCACTCATCGGGGCAGTGTCGAACGCGATGATTTTGCTGATCGATCCGGCATCACCTATGGTGCTGGTCGCGCGCTTTTTTACCGGGGCCATTATGGCCGGAGTCTATCCGGTGGGGATGAAGATGGCAGCCAGCTGGGCGGAAAAAGATATGGGTCTGCTGGTCGGAACCTTGGTTGGGGCGTTAACGTTAGGCTCCGCCATGCCGCATTTCTTCAATGCATTGGGCGGACTTGACTGGCGCACCACCATTGGGGCAGCAAGCCTGTCGGCTGTAGTTGGGGGCTTGTTGATTAATCTGGTCAAAACGGGTCCGGATTTGGGGAAATCACCCAAGTTTCAACCGGGGTTTATCTTTCATGCCTGGAAAGACAAGCCCTTGCGCTTCGCCAACTTCGGCTATTTCGGCCATATGTGGGAACTCTATGCCAAATGGGCATGGATTGGCGTATTTTTGCTGGCCTCTTTCGAACTTTCCGAGTTGGAAAAGGCGACATCTTTAGCCAGTGCGGCAACCTTCGCCATTATCGGCAGTGGGGCTGTTGGGTGTTTTGCAGGGGGCTGGCTCGCAGACCGGATCGGGCGCACCTGGCTGACCATGGGGGCGATGACCATCAGCGGGACCTGTGCGTTGGTGGTCGGGATGTTCTTTGGCGGCAATCCTGTGTTGTTGATGATTATCTGCATCATTTGGGGGATCAGTATTGTGGCAGATTCCGCACAGTTTTCTTCCTGCATTATGGAACTCAGCCATCGTGATCATATCGGCACCATGGTGACTATGCAGACTTGTATCGGGTTTTTGCTAACCTTGACCACCATCCATCTGGTGCCCGTTTGGGTCGATCAGATCGGCTGGGAATGGGCTTTTGCCCCGCTTGCCATCGGGCCGTTTTTCGGTGTCTGGGCCATGGGGAGACTGCGTGGGATGCCCGAAGCGGTGAAGATTGCGCATGGAAAGCGATGAATAACTACAATGTCATTCCCGCGAAAGCGGGAACCCAGCAGTGTGGAAGCATGGTAATCTGGGTCCCCGCTTTCGCGGGGATGACGGTAATTAAAATGCTGTATCTTAACGCCGACGTTTGCGCTGCCCCGGCCCCTTGCCAGCTTTCCCTTTAGGCTTATTGCCTTCAAAAGAACGACGACCTTTTCCAGAATGGGTCGTCATGAATTCCTGCGCTTTATGTTTGCGGCCCGTGCGCGCACCTTCCCCGCCTTTGCCGCCTGTCCCTTTGGGTTGCCAGCTGGGCACCAAGTGTTTCTTGCCGTTGCCGATCAAATCGGCGCGGCCCATCTTTTTCAAGGCTTCGCGCAGCATGGGCCAGTTTTCTGCATCGTGATAACGCAGGAAAGCTTTATGCAAGCGACGTTGTTTCAGTCCCTTGGCGGTGGAGACCAATTCGGACCCTGTCCGGCGCACGGGCTTGATCGGGTTGCGACCAGAATAATACATGGCCGATGACAAGGACATGGGCGTCGGTGTAAAGGCCTGAACCTGATCTGCGCGGTAATTATTGCGTTTCAGCCAAAGCGCCAGATGCATCATATCTTCATCAGAACAACCCGGATGGGCTGCGATAAAGTAAGGGATCAGATAGTATTCTTTCCCTGCTTTTTTGGCCGCATCATCAAACATCTGTTTGAATTTGTCGTACGATCCAATGCCCGGCTTCATCATTTTGGTCAGCGGCGCATCTTCGGTATGTTCCGGTGCGATTTTTAAGTATCCGCCCACATGATGGGTCACCAGTTCTTTGACATAGCGCGGGCTTTTGACGGCCAGATCATAGCGCAGGCCCGACTGGATGGAGATTTTCTTCACCCCGTCAACCGCACGGGCCTTTTGATAGAGTTCAATCAGACTGTCGTGGCTGGTGTTCAGGTTTTTACAGATGGTCGGATAGACACAGGAGAGACGGCGGCACGTGCGTTGAATTTCATCAGATTTGCAGGCCTGACGATACATGTTGGCGGTCGGGCCACCCAGATCAGACACCTGACCTTTAAAGCCGGGCACCTTGTCGCGCATATCTTCCAGTTCCTGCAACACCGATTCATGGGATCGGTTCTGGATGATGCGTCCTTCATGTTCTGTGATGGAACAGAAAGAACAGCCGCCAAAACAGCCACGCATGATATTGATGGAAAATTTAATCATATCCCAGGCCGGGATTTTCGCATCGCCATAAACGGGGTGTGGATTGCGCGCATAAGGATGACCGAAGACCCAGTCCATTTCTTTGGTGGAAAGGGGGATTGGGGGCGGTGTCACCCAGATATCACGGTTGCCATGACGTTGCACCAGCGGACGCGCATTACCCGGGTTGCTTTCCAGATGCAGAACACGTGAAGCCTGGGCATAAACTTCTTTATCATCACGCACGGTCTCATAAGACGGGATGCGCACAACGACTTTTTCTTCGCCCTTGATGTCACGCGGATTGGTGTCATCAATGGAAGACATATCGACTTCCTGCCAGTCGTCCATACTGTCATCGCGTATAAGCGCACAACCGCGTACATCAAAAAATGTTTTCGGGTCCTGCTTGGCAGCAATCCTGTGTGCAACCTCGATCAAGGCGCGTTCAGCGTTCCCGTAAAGCAGGATATCTGCCTTGGCATCCAGCAGGATGGAACGGCGCACTTTGTCGGACCAGTAATCAAAATGAGCGATCCGTCGAAGGGATGCTTCAATGCCGCCGATAACCAATGGTACGTCTTTGTAAGCTTCGCGGCAGCGTTGGGAATAAACGATGACAGCGCGGTCCGGGCGCTTGCCACCTTCATCATCCGGGGTATAGCTGTCGTTGGACCGGATGCGACGGTCTGCCGTATAACGGTTGACCATACTGTCCATATTGCCGGACGTAATGCCGAAAAACAGATTAGGCTTGCCCAGAACCTTGAACGGGTCGGCATCTTGCCAGTCAGGTTGCGCGATAATGCCAACGCGGAAACCCTGGGCTTCCAGCGAG
The DNA here is from genome assembly GCF_033100395.1 of Terasakiella sediminum. NCBI lineage: Bacteria > Pseudomonadati > Pseudomonadota > Alphaproteobacteria > Rhodospirillales > Terasakiellaceae > Terasakiella > Terasakiella sediminum. The sequence goes on from NZ_JAWLVJ010000002.1 coordinate 136,650, forward strand.
CGACCGATCACAGCCATGCCAAAGCTCGGGTGATCCACATAGGCATCCCCGGTCACAAGAATAATATCGCAACTGTCCCAGCCCAGCATGTCCATTTCATCACGTGACATGGGCAGGAAAGGGGCCACCCCAAAACGGTGGGCCCAGTACTTACGATATTTCGTAATATCTTTGGCTTTTTCTAGTTCCATAGGCTCTACATAAGGGATTGGTCAGAAAATAAAAGACATTATTTAATTGTGACTATTCCAAGTTGTCGTGTGCAGGAAAGTCGAGATAGAAGGTACTGCCTCTTCCCACTTCACTTTCCAGGCTGACAGTGCCGCCCATCGCCTCAACCAATCGCACCACCAAGGCCAGACCAACGCCCGTGCCTTCGGTTGCATGCATGTTGTGCTGCCCACGATAAAAAGGTTCAAAAATGCGCTGGCGTTCATTTTCGGAAATGCCGGGGCCTGTATCGGTGACATAAAGACGCACATGGTCTGTGCCACGGTTTTTACAGCCGAACGTGACTTGGCTATCTTCGCCGCTATATTTAATCGCATTGTTTAGCAGGTTCAGGATGACTTGCTGCAAACGGCGTGGATCCACCTTGATATATTTGTCACTTTCAGGGTGGCCTTCCAAGGTGATGTTTTTCTTGTCCGCCATTGGTTTTGTGATCTGATAGCATTGTTTGAAGATATCGCGCGCCTGTAGAGTTTCTGTATCCAGTGTGATTTTGCCGCTTTCTACATGGGCCATATCCAGTACGTCATTTACCAGTGATAACAGCAATTCTCCGGCGGTTTGAATCTGACGGGTCCATTCTTTTTCTTTTTCGGTCAGCGTGCCGTTTTTATTAAGCCCCATCAGTTGGTTAAAACCCAAAATTCCATTGAGCGGTGTTCTGAACTCATGGCTCATGGACGAGAGGAAGACGGTCTTGGCACGGCTGGCTTCTTCGGCATGTTCCAGGGCGATGGTCAGTTCGTCCGTGCGCGATTTGACCAGTTCATCCATATGTTCGTTCAGTTCGGTCACTTTGCCCAAAGCTTCTTTGTAATCAAGGGATCGCTTTATGGCAAAAATCGCAAAACCGATCAGAATTAGCGTAATGACAATAACAATGGGGCCGAAACTTTCAAAGATGGATTGAATCACATGTGTATGGCCATGAGCGACTAGGTGGGAAACCTTTTGATTCTGGCTATTATAGATGGGAAGTTCCAGACCGTGCTCAACATCATCCTCGAAATGCACGTTCGGCAAGGCATATTGATTTGTAAGATGGTCCCAATAGGCTTGGTTTGCACGGATGAAGGTCAGAAGGACAAATTGTTCTTCCCGGCTGCGTGTGGTTTTTTGTTCGGTGTGGCTTTCGTTATAGGTAAAGGCACTGGCCCCAACCAGAAACAGCTCTCCGTTAATTTTTGCCCAATGCCCCAAGGCTTTAAAGTCCTTGGGGCTGTGGCTTCTCGCCTGGTCTGCCAGGTGATGCAATTGCGTATTGCCCGCCAGTTCAAAAGGAATAAAGCCAGGATCAGTCTTCGGGACATCAACGCGCAGGAACTTTTCATTTTCCGGATTTAAGACCAAGCTTGCCTGATAGTCATAGGTTTCCAGCATATAAGCCCCGATATTGGCATCAATGAAATCAGGGTTTTTCTTGAGGATGATTTCATTGACGGCTTCGCTCCAGAGCGTGAAGACATGGGCGACAAGGGCAACGTCGTTGGTCTGGTTTTTCAACACAGCCTGGATAAAACGGCTGCGTTCTTCTTCCATGTGTTCGTCATGTTCCTTGGCGATTTCCATGATCAGAAAACCGATTAGGCAGATGGCCAAGAGCGGCGCCAAAAGAAGGCCGAGCATACGTTTTTGAAGTTTCGCCATTACCTGTTTCTGCCCTTGAAGTGTTCCCGACTCTCAATATGTTTTTTCTTATTTTTCAGTATATAAGAACGTCAAATCTGATTTACTAGACGCCGCGCTCATTTCCCCAGGCCAATACATGCATTTGGGGTAAGACGCAGGCTGTGTGCCAACGATCATCGGCGACTTTTTCTGCCAGCCATTTTAACCGATCCAGCACACCGGGGATATCGGCATTTTCTTCTGCCGAGGGGCAATGGTTACCCGCTTGTAGATAAAGCGGCAGATCGGGGAAGAGGCGGGTGGCAAACTGGGCATATTCATAATCGATTTGATCAAAGATGACGATCTTCAGACTGATTTGTGTGTCTTTCCCCACAGCCTGAATGCTGGCCTGCACGGTTTCCCAATCGGTTTCCATTTTTGAGGAAGGCGGCTTGGGGCTGAGTGTCAGCACATCCAGTTTGGAAAACCAGTCGCGCACAAGACTGCCTTGTGTTTCAAGGGCAAACTGATAGCCTTTTTCATGACCCAGATCGATCAGTTCTTCCAGGTCCTGCATGGCGGGATTGCCGCCCGACAGGGTCACCATCATCGGTGTGTTCTGGCTTAAACGTTCAATCTCCCCCATAATATCGGTGGCTGTTGCTTTGCGCCAGTCAGCCGCATTTTCAGTTTCAACGGCATATAATGTATCGCACCAGTCGCATCGGTAATCACAGCCTGCGGTGCGCACAAAAATGGTCGGACGCCCGATCAAGGCGCCTTCGCCCTGAATGGTCGGGCCGAAGATTTCACTGATCTGGATGAAATTGCTCATGGTCGGTATTCCGCCCATGTTTTTGGCGTTTCGCTTATGCGTACGGCCACCACTTCGGGCCAGCGGGAACTGGACCATTCATAAAGATGTTTGGCCATGTGTTCAGCCGTTGTGTTGTCTTCGCCCAGCACGTCATTTAAGTGACGGTGATCCAGTTCGTTATCGATATAGTCTTTCAGATCGGACAGTTCACGGTAATCGCGCACGAAACCTGCACTGTTCAGCGTGTCTGACTGCAGAACGACTTCGGCAATATAGTTGTGGCCGTGCAGGCGCGAACAGGGGTGATCATCAGCCAGACCATGCAACTGGTGGGAGGCGGAAAAGTGAAATTGCTTTGAAATGGTGAACATCTTATTTGCCTTGCTGTTCTTTATAGTCGTTGCGTGCTTTGATCCAGAAATCGGGATCGGCATATTCCGTCGGATCTTCCACGCCTGCCAGATGGAAGGCTTCGCGGCGTTCCACACAGGTGCCACAGCGACCACAATGGATATCCCCGCCTTTGTAACAGGACCAGGTGTCTGCGTAAGGAACGTTCAGTTTCGTCCCGACGCTGACGATTTCATCCTTTGGGATATGAACGAACGGGGCATAAAGTGCCACATTGGCGTATCCATCCAGTGCATGGGCCTGCATCTTATTGAAGCTGTCAATAAAGTCAGGGCGACAATCCGGATAGATAAAATGATCCCCGCCATGGACGGCTGTTGCCACACAATCACATTCCTGTGCAGCCGCTGCCCCAAAGGCGATGGTCAGCATGATGGCGTTGCGGTTGGGCACAACGGTGGTTTTCATGCTTTCTTCGGCATAATGACCATCGGGCACGTCTACATTATCTGTAAGGGCTGACCCTGTCAGCAAGGCACCAATGGTGGTGATGTCGACGGTTTTATGGGGCACGTCCAAACGATCTGCGCACAGCTGCGCATAGGCAGTTTCCTTTTTATGGCGCTGGCCATAGTCAAAGGAGATCAGACCTTTTAAGTCATGTTCATGTGCCATTTTATAGGCAAGCGTGACGGAATCCAATCCGCCAGAGCAAATCACAATTGCTTTCATCGGTTATCCTTGTTTTATCCGGGTAGGCTGCGACCGGGCAGTGACTTCACTGACGCATAAATTGCGCCGCCTTATGTCATGTTTACATCAATGATGCAAGGAAATTTGAAAAAGGGCGGTTGTTGCAATTTTCCGCAGATATACGGCCTTGAAGTTGAAGGGGGGCGTCCATAGATTCAGATTTATATTGCAATTAAAAGGTTATGTGTTGCGGCGCTGAAAATAACTACAAGTTTTGTTGGGCTGCCCGCTATTGTTATTCTATGTTTGTTTGTGATCGCTTTTGGTATGGCCAAATGGGCAGAACAATCAGCCGAAGAAAATGTGCTTAAAACACTGGATGCCCCCCTCTTGAGCGCGGATCATAGCCTTAACTTTCTGATTGAAAGTCAGAAAGGAAATGTGGTGACCTGGGCAGAACATCCTGAAATCATCCGCTTAACCCAAGAACTTCTGAAGGCAGATCGTAATAAGGAGGCATTGGTTGATCATCCCGCGCAAAAAGAAACCTTTCAACTGCTGGCCCCGGTCCTGAACCGATATGATGACAATGGCTATTTCATTATATCCCCTGAATTGATCAGCCTCGCCTCATCGCACGAAAGTAATGTGGTGTCACCGATCAATAACAAAGAAGGAAACTTCATCGGCTTTCTGGCTTTTCGTCTGGATGTCGACAAAATCTTTGATCTGGCGGTCGTCGGGGGTGATATCGGGGAAACGGGCGAACTTTATGCCTTTAATCAAGATGGCCTGATGTTGAGTAAAAGCCGCTTTGTCAAGCAAATGCAAAAAACCAATGGCAAGTTTTTCTTACCTGATCTTTCCACGACCAGAATGGGCAAAAGCGCTACGGCTGGGCAGCGTGCCTTTGACCTTAAGGGGTATAATGATTATCGCGGCATAAAAGTTGTGGGCAGTTGGCTTTGGAATACGGATCTGGGCTTGGGACTGGCGATGGAAATTGATCTGGACGAAGCCTATGGTGGGCTCAATAAGACTTACACGATCTTGTGGGTTGCAACCCTCGGGATCACTGGAACGGTGTTGGTCCTTGCCATTATTGCGGGGCGGCGCAGGTCGGAAAAAGAAGATTTTTTGAGAACGCTGGCAGCCAGTGAAAAGAAGATGCGTTCCATCCTCGAAAATACGACGGAAGGTTTCTGGCTGTTTGATTTGGCGGGAAAAATTCAAGAGGTCAATCCCGCCATGTGTAATATGTTGGCTTCCTCACGTCATGAGCTGATTGGTCGGAATCTTTATGAGTTTTTGGATGAACAGGACCAAAATATCTTTCAAGATCCCGATTTAAATGCCGATGACAGTGGATCTTATGAATTGATGATCAAGTGCAAACGCGGCGAGAAAATCCCCTGTTTGTTTTCGGTTTCATCCCTATTTTCCGAAGATGGCAAGAGAATCGGTGTTTATGCTCTTGTTGTAAATTTTTCTCGCCAGAAAGAGGTGGAAATTGAGCTCAAGAACGCAGTAGATGCGGCAAATCAGGCTAATTATGCCAAGACACAGTTTTTATCCTCCATGAGCCACGAACTGAGAACGCCGCTGAATGCCATTTTGGGATTTGCGCAATTGCTGGATATGCGTATTGAAGGGGAGAAAGACAGGAAGTCAGTCGATCAGATTTTGAATGGAGGTAAACATCTGCTGAGCTTGATTGATCAAATTCTGGATCTTGCCCGTATTGAACAGGGCAGTATGAGTTTCTCTTTTGAAGAAGTCTCCCCACAAGTGTTGATCGAGGATTGTGTGGCGACGATGCAGCCCATGGCCGATGAAATGGAGGTTGAACTGAGTTTTCAGGGTGGGGTAAGCCAGGCGAAGATGTATACGGACTATCTGCGTATAAAACAGTGTCTGCTTAATCTGTTGTCCAATGCGATTAAATATAATCTTCAGGGTGGACGGGTGATTGTTTCCTGTGAAGAGGTCAGTGAAAAATTCCTGCGCCTGTCGGTTAAAGATACCGGCTACGGGATTTCGAAAGAGAAACTGAAACGTCTGTTCGTGCCGTTTGATCGGCTGGATTTTGAAGGGTCAAACATTGAAGGCACCGGGATTGGTCTGTCTTTAACAAAACATCTGATCGAAGATATGAAAGGAACGATCGCCGTTCATTCTCGTGAAGGTGAAGGTACTTATTTTTGGCTGGATGTGCCCTTGTTGGAAATGGAAGTCGATAACACGGAATATGTGAAACAGAATGAACCAGCCAAACTGGAAGCCTTTGATGTGGACGAGGCTGACCTTGGCAAATATCGCCTGTTGTATGTGGAAGATAACCCATCCAATTTTTCGATCATGGAAATGATCATTGCTGAGTTGCCGATGATGCATATGATCAGCGTGCAATCGGCCGAAGATGCCTTAATCGTTTTATCCAATCATCGTTTTGATGTGGCGTTGTTTGACATTAATCTGCCCGGTATGAACGGGATCGAAGCTGTGCAGGAAATGCAGAAAGATGACAGATTGAAAGAAATTCCTGTTATCGCCTTGAGCGCCAATGCACATCAGGATAACGTTAAGGCAGCCTTAAATGCAGGGTTTGACGCTTATCTGTTTAAACCCATTATCATTACGGATTTTTACCGCACGCTTTCAGATGTGATGGGGGATAAGCTTGAAATTACCTGCAAACCCGCCCCCAAGTTTTACCGTTTTTAGAAAAAGAGAAGGGTTTATTTTTTCTTCTTCTTTTTCTTGTCTTTATCTTTGTGCTTTTTGTCTTTGGATTTTTCTTTGCCGCCGCCAAAATCCACGAGCACGTCATTTTCGCTGACAAGCCATACGTTTAACAGTGTCTGGCTGGCCTTTGCCCAATCTGGAACGGTGGCGTCCAAGGCATTTTCAACGTCGGTGATGTAGGATTTGCTGGGTGCGCGGTCATCTTCATTGGCGCGTTTTGCCAAGTTTTTCAGGCTTTCTTTTGCTGGGCCCGGGACCCAGGTGGCCAACCATTCTTTGCCTTCGGCGCGTTTACGTTCCATATAACTGGCTTGCGCACTGGCATGGCGTTGGCGTTTTTGTTTAACGGTTGTTCTAGTCGGCTTAGTCGTATCAGTCATGATTAAAAACCTCCCCTATATATGAGAAGGGTAACAATTTGTGAGGTCCCCGTCAAAAAAAAGGGCTGGCGATTTTATGAAATTTGCCTATTGTCACCCAAAATTCACAAGGCTTTAGAGCATGGCAGATTTACAGACAGAAATTCACAAACGCAGAACATTTGCGATCATCTCTCACCCGGATGCGGGTAAGACGACACTGACAGAGAAACTCTTGTTATTCGGGGGTGCCATTCAGATGGCCGGGGCCGTAAAGGCCAAAGGTGATCGTCGTCGCGCGCGTTCTGACTGGATGAAGGTGGAACAGGAACGCGGCATCTCGGTTGCATCATCGGTCATGACCTTTGATTATCTGGGAAAAACCTTTAACCTGTTGGATACTCCGGGCCACGAAGATTTCTCTGAAGATACCTACCGGACACTGACTGCGGTGGATTCTGCTGTCATGGTGCTGGATGCGGCCAAGGGTATTGAGAATCAGACCCGTAAACTGTTTGAAGTTTGTCGTCTGCGCGACGTGCCGATCACGACGTTTGTTAACAAACTTGACCGTGAAGGGCGCGATCCGTTCGAAATCATTGATGAGGTTGAACAGGAACTGGCCCTTGATGTGGTGCCAGCCAGCTGGCCGATCGGTATGGGGCGCAATTTTTTGGGTTGTTATGACCTGTTCAATGACAAGCTGATCCTGGTTGAAAAGGGCAAGAACGACCAATTGTCCGAAGGGATTGAATGTCAGGGACTGGATGATCCAAAGCTGGATGAGCTTTTGCCGGAAGATGCGGTTGCAACTTTGCGTGAAGAAGTTGAAATGGCGCGTGGTCTTTGCCCGGAATTTGATTTGGAAAATTATCTCGCCGGACATTTGACACCTGTCTATTTTGGGTCTGCGATCAACACGTTTGGTGTGCGTGAATTGTTGGAAGGTTTGGCAACACATGCGCCTAAGCCACGCCCACAGGCAACAACCGAGCGTGAAATTGATCCGGAAGAGAAAAAAGTCACAGGTTTCGTCTTTAAGATCCAGGCCAATATGGACCCGAAACACCGTGACCGTATTGCTTTTGTGCGGCTATGTTCCGGTCACTTTAAACGTGGCATGAAACTGAAGCATGTTCGATCCAATAAGCAAATCAACATGCATAACCCGACGCTGTTTTTGGCACAGGATCGTGAAGTTGCCGAAGAAGCTTTTGCCGGAGATATTATCGGTTTGCCGAACCACGGTAACCTGCGGATTGGTGATACGCTGACTGAAGGCGAAATGTTTAACGTCACCGGTATTCCAAGCTTTGCCCCTGAAATTTTACAAAAAGCCCGTCCGGATGATCCGATGAAAGCGAAACATCTGGGGCGTGCGTTACAACAGATTGCCGAAGAAGGTGCGGCACGTGTCTTTAAACCATTGATTGGGTCTGACTGGATTGTTGGTGTTGTCGGGGTGCTTCAATTTGAAGTTCTGGCGGACCGTATCCGCACGGAATACAATATCCCGGTACATTTTGAAGCTACACAGCTTTATACGGCACGTTGGGTCACCTGTGACGATTCGTTGAAATTGAAGAAGTTTCTGGATGAAAATCGCGGTTCCATCGGGGATGATCATGACCAGGAACCTGTCTTTTTGGCGCGCAATGCCTGGCATTTGGATAAGGCGATGGAAGATTATCCTGACCTGTCATTCCACAAGACCAAAGAACAGGTGACCTAGGGTCTGGACCTACTAATTCAGGTCCTGACTCTAAGCCCTATTTTTTATCCGGGTGTAAGTAAGATTACGGAAGGACGCGAATTTGATCACGCAACCGTTGCGTCCCTTCCTGAAAACGCGTAACGTTGGATAACGTAGTCACAGTAATGGGATAGAGTTGGGTGTCGCTGTTATCTGGTAGAGGAAATTCAATTGGTGGGAAGTTGCGTCTTGCATTGATGCCGCCCTTTGTTTTTGCTGCCCTTTTTATGGCCGGATTATTTTCGTTTCTGACTTATACGGATCTGGAAGCGGAACTTGAAAACAAACAGACGACGCTGGCTGATATTTATGCCACCGCCCTTTCCGATGCCGTCTGGAACCTAGACCAATCAGGCGCCGAAGCGATCCTTGCAGCCCTGAGCCTGGACCCCGATGTGGCAGGCGCTGTGGTGAAAGAACAATTCTCCGGCATTTTGGCGACTGTGGGCAGTTCGCTGCCGGAAAATACTGAAACAGATTTGCTGGTTACACGTGCCATTCGCAGTGATGCAGATGTGGGCGGGGAGACCATTGGCGAAGTGGCGATCTTGTTCCATAAAGAACGTCTGGAAGTTCTGCTGCAGGACTCCGTTATTCAAATCTCCGGTCTGTTGCTTTTGTTGATGCTGGTATTGAGTGTCAGTGTAACAGGTGCGATCCGTCGCTTTGTGTCCGAACCGCTGGAAACGTTGCTGCGTGGTATTCAGCGAACCGAAGAAAAGCACAGCCGCGATCCCATCGGTTGGGAATCTGATGATGAATTTGGCATTGTGATTGATGCCTATAACGGCATGATCCAACGCCTGAGTGATGAAGAAGAAGCTCTGATCCAGGCGAAGAATACGGCGGAAAAAGCCAACAAGGCCAAGTCCGCTTTTCTTGCCACTATGTCTCACGAATTGCGCACACCGCTAAACGGGATCACCGGGATGGCCCAGTTGATGGAAGATACCGGACTGGATGACCGTCAACGCAATTATCTGCATAGTTTACGCAGTTCCGGCGAAGTGCTGCTGTCACTCGTGAATGACATCCTCGACTTTTCAAAGATTGAGGCGGGCGCGCTGGAAATCGACCATCATTCATTCTGTCTTTATCGCTCCATCCAGACCGTTGAACAACTGATCCGCCCACAGGCGCGCGGCAAAGGCATTCAGACGGTGGTGAATATTGATCTCAGCCCGGAAGATTATTTTTGGGGCGATGGGTCAAAGCTGACCCAGGTTTTGACCAATCTGGCGGGTAATGCGGTCAAGTTTACCGATGATGGCGAAGTTAATATTGGGGTGTCGGTTCTGGAAGATACGGCTGATGATGCGCTGTTGCGTTTTGTCGTCAGCGACACCGGGATCGGCATCCCGAAAGAACAGGTGGAAAATCTGTTTAATGCCTTCACCCAGGTTGATACATCCATTTCACGCCGTTTTGGCGGCACGGGCCTTGGGCTTGCCATATCTTCCGGTTTGGTGGAAACCATGGGCGGAGACCGCATTTTTGTAGAAAGTGAAGTCGGCGTGGGCACCAGTTTCTATTTTGAACTGCGTCTGCCCAAAGCCAAGGCACCAGCCCATATCTGCGCACCTGTCAAACAGGGTGAAACCGGACGCGAGCTTGCCATTCTGGTGGTGGAAGATAACAAGATCAACCGCACCGTTGCCAAAGGCCTGCTGGAAAAAATGGGCCATGTGGTCTCTTTGGCCAATGACGGGCAGGAAGGGGTCGATGCTATGATAGAGGCGGATTTCGACCTCATCCTCATGGATATCCATATGCCGCGTCTGAACGGTCTGGAAGCCACCCGTAAAATCCGTAGCCTGAAAGACAAGGACAAGGCCAATGTGCCGATCCTGGCTCTGACTGCGGATGTGATGCAGGATAGCATTGAAGAATATTCCAAGCATGGGATGCAGGGCTACGTCGCCAAACCCGTGCGCCGCGAAGCCCTGTTGGATGCGCTTGCTCCTTACGCCATGAACGGCGATGTCGGGTCTTACATCTAAAATCTAACCAGTTTTTAAGTCAACTTACCGTCTGTGATGAGGCGGTGGGGGTGGTGGTCTGCGATCATAGCGTCCGGGTGGCGGTGGTGGTGTCGAGCGCTGATAGGTCGTGCTTGGGCCGCTGTAGGCCTGACGCGGCGTTGGACAAAGGGATTGCAACTTGTTGGCATTCAGGATAAAGCGGCGGCGGTCTTTTTTCTCTTTAAAGGCATAGGGACCATATTGATAAAGGGTCACTTTTTCAACCACATCACCCTGGGGGTCACGGGCGCGCAGGGTCTGTTTTTTACGGTTCAATTCTCGCCAGAAAGAGGCACGAACCTGATGGTCGTGAATATCAATCCGCTTGCTGCGCGGGACCTTGTGTTCAAGGGAGATGGAGGCGGCGATACTGCACTGGTTGGCATCAATGCGGATCCAGTTGTAATTAAAACTGGTGCGCCCCTTGGTATCTTTGTAATTATTGATGAAGCTTTGACGTGCAAGAATGGCTCCCATGGATTTCAGGGTGTTTTCAATTTTGGTATAGGGATCACTTGCCTTAAAGGTTTTATCTGTGCCACGTCCAATAAGCACGCCGCCTGTATCGTCATTTGATGATCTGACGGGCGGGGTGGGCAGTACGTCATTGTCGCCAAGCTGGGTGCGTTCTTCCAGCTTTTCAAGCCGGGCTTTCAATTCGCGGATGGCGCGGTTTTCTTCTTCGGTGGCAATTTCTTTTTCTTCACCCAACAGATCGGCAAAGACGTAGCCGACGATCTCGTTCCCTTTTTCAATGGCATACCAGGGACGGTCCGTGACTTTGGCGGCCACATGGATGGGCTCACCTTTGGGCAGCATATCAACTTTGGCAGATCGCACGGTGGGAAGTGCGCGCACATTTGCGTTTTTAACTGCAAACATGTTTTCTTCCACTGGGGTTAAGGGGTAATCATCTGTGTTAATGTTAACCGTTGGCGTATCGATTTTTGCCCGGGTGGGGAAACTACCGTCAATGGCTTTTGCCAATACCTGTTCGGTATCGCCAATCACGGTGGGGATTTGATCCCGGTTATAGGTTCTGCGCGCTTTATAGCGCATTTCTTCCTGCAGGAATGTACTTACTTCAGCCAGATTGACCTGCCCGTTTTCATCCTTGTCCGCTTCCCCATAAAGGGCGCGCAAGAGATATGCGGTAAATAGCCCATGTTTGCTTTCTTCATCCCAGCTGGCAAGCTGATCTTTCGACGCTGCGGTCAGCACCGTCAGGCCACTGTCTTCTTTGACATGGGTTTTACTGGGCAGGATTTGGGCACCGGATGCGCGGGTGATCAGGGTGCCACCATGGCTTTGGCCGCTAAAGCAGGCATCCAGAAAGACGGTGACGGATTTGGCTTCAACGCGCGCGAGGTTCTGATAAAGCGTATCGATGGGATAGCCGTTGATATCGGCTGTTTCAATATCGGCATCGACGGGCAGCAGGTAGCTTTTGTCGTCATAGCGACCGGGCAGCCCATGGCCGGAATAAAAGACATAAAGGTTGGACACATTGGGTTTGACATACTGGAACGCCTTGCCCCGGTGATTGCCTTTGCGTCCGAAGGCAGACTGCATCTTGGCCTGGGTGGCATTTTCCAGATAGATGATGTTTTCATCGCGGATGTTGAGCACATCTTTGGCATAATTTTTCATGGCTCTGGCATCGTTTAATGCAAAGCTGACTTCAGGAATATCCTGATCGTCATAGACTTTATTGCCAATGATAATGGCAACATCATCATTTTTGGCCCATGCGCTTTGAGCCGTGCCAAACGCACTGGCCCAAAGAAGCGACCCTGTTATGAGAAGATGCAATGTCTTCATGATCTGTCCAAACTTTTTTTCGTCTTCTCTTTATAAAATATAGTCTTAGTCGTACCAATGGCAACGTTTACCTTTTTTGTTACAAACCAGGACTTCGCCGTCGTAAGCCGCAACCCGTTTCCATTTTTTATAGGGGCGCTTTTTAGCGTGTTTTACTTTATCACGGCGTGGCGGGTCACGATAGACCACGCGCTCGCGTTCAATCACACGGGTTTTGGGACGAATGTATTCATCATCGTCAGAGGCAATTTCACGCCCGATTACGGCCCCAAATATGGTCCCGGCAGCGGTGGCAACGATCCGGCCCTTGCCTTTACCCAGTGTTGAGCCCAAAAGCCCACCGCCGACAGCACCGATAATAGTGCCGATGGTTTCATCATCTGCGGCTTGTGCGGTCTGATTTGGGGTGGCTGACAGGATCAAAGCCCCTGCAACGGTCAAACTCATCATAAAGCGTTTCATCGAACTCATCCTTTTTACAGTTCATCGAATTCATGGGTTGGCTATGCAGAGGACAGAGGTGCTTTTTTACAAATACAGAAAAAAAATTATTTTTGAAAAAAACAGTCTCTGAGCTCTCCATAACTTTGCCCAGATGCAGGAACAAGCAGAAAGGTTCGAAAAATGTTTATGAAAAAAGCTATGATTGCGCTGGTTGGTGTTTGCTTATCTACAACCGCAATGGCCGCACAGAAAACACGCGTTCTCTATATGGAAGTTGACGAAGGTCGCTATATGGTCAGCCGTGATGCCCAGTCTTTTAAACGTATTTTCGATCACACCGGAAATTTCCTGGAACATGAAAAAATCCGCCTTTTTGAGGAACGCGATCGTTCGGACAATGATCGTTCGTTTGATGATGCGATGGATATTGTTTCTGAAACCAAACGCAAACGTCTGGATGCCATTGTTCTGGTTTCCGTCAAGCACAAGACCAATCGTTCAAACGGTAAATTAAAAGACCGGATGACAGCGACGGCCAAAGTTATTGATGCGAAATCTCTGGAACTGGTGGATACCATCCGTGTGAAAAGCCCGGTTGCGACCCTTTCCCGACATGACTGTCACGATGAATGTCGTGAAATGATTACACGTCGCCACGTGCGTGAAATTCTGCCGGAATTTAAAGACAAGCTGGCGGATCGCCTGAAAGACTATCGCCCCCGCGTTGCCAAGGTGAAGAAAGAACCCCGTAAAGTTACCCTGACGCTGAAAGGCTTTAAACCACGCGAGGTCTATCATCTTGAAGATCACATTGCCCGTCTGGATACCACCCGTGATTTTAGCGCCATGCGTTCCAAGCCCGGCAAACCTGCTTTCTGGCTGGAACGTCGTAAAAGTGCTGGCAGCCTGCGCAATGATCTTTCCAAGGTTCTGGCAAACCTGGACCTGCAAGCCCGCATCATCGAAACCGAAAAACATGTGACACTGGTCAAGGTTCAACGCGACCTGGCGTATCTGGACTAAGGGTACAGGAACATGAGCGACACAACACAAACAAACGCCATGGCTGAAATTGCACTGGCACTGGCTATGGGGTTCTTTTCCATCATGGTGTTGACCATGGTTTCCATGGGCAGCGGGATGGTCAGTCAGACAGCGAAAGTTACCATCAAGGAAGAACCGATCACCATTGCCAAGACAGCTGAAAAGAATGAACCAGCCGAAGGTGAAGGCAGTAATGCCAATGTGGAACCGGACACGCTGGTGATCTTTCATAAAGGCCAATATTTGGATCACAAACTGAAAGTGGTGACCCCGTCTTCCCTGATGGGGCGTGAAAAAATTGTTCTGGCGGTGTCGCCTGATCTGTCCATGTCCAAAACCATGGATGCCCGCAAGAACTTGTCTGTGCAGGATATCACCGTCGTTGTTCTGACCGATACCTGGTTGCAAGCCTTGAAGGAGGCCAAGCTATGAAACGGATTTTAACATTTATCTGGGTCCTGGCCTTGTTTGTGGCCGCAGCCTTTATCTCAACTGTCGAGGCTGCTACCCGTTTTGAAGTGAAACAGATGGTGATGGCGGAAGCAGCAGATTCAAATGTGCCCGTGTCCCTGGCCCTGGCCGTTGCCAAGGTGGAATCAGACTTTAATGCCCGTGCACTCAGTTCAGCAGGTGCACGCGGGGTGATGCAGATCATGCCGGATACGGCACGTAAAGAGTTTGGTGTTCATCCTAAACGTCTGTGGAACGCCGAAACGAACATCCGTCTGGGCGTTCAGTTCCTGGAACAATTGCATGACCAGTATGATGGCCGCTGGGATTTGGCCCTGTCTCATTACAACGGGGGTACTGTGCGTGGGGATGAACCCCACAGCTATACGCGCAAATATGTCGCCAAGGTGCAGAAATGGCAGCGCGTCTATCAGGAACAAGCCAATTTGTGGGAAGGCGGGCGTGAAGGCGATGATTTCTATGATGATCAGGACGACATCGATGTGGCTGAACTGCGTGAATGGCGCACCCGCAATGATCGTTATGACGATGAAGATGACGGGTTTGAGCGTTATGAACGTGATGAGCGTAACGAATATAGAGAAGCCGATTATCGCAATGATGATTATTATGAGGACGAGGTTGACTATCGTGATGACGGCTATGGCGACACCCGCATTATCATTGTGGAACGTCGCGCAGATCGGGGCTGGCGTCGCCCACCACCACCCTCGCACCATCGCGGTGGACGCGGCCATTGGGGCCCACCACCACGCCATTTCCGTTGATATGATTGTATGAACCCTATATCCTCCCTTTAATCGGGAGGATTGAAGACGTGGATAATACGCAATCAACGTTGCTGCGCGCCGGGGGGAAGGATCAGCTGTTGGCTGATTTTACGGCACTGAAAGAAGCAACCACACTGGATGGGCTGCCAAAATATAGCGAACGCCCGACATTGGACCAACTGGCTAAATTCATCTCAGCTCAAAGCGGTGGCCCCAACAAGGATATGGCACTGCTGGAACTGTCCCATTTGGTCTATGGGGTGGCCGATGTTCTGGGGGCTGATTGCATAACTGATTTCTTTCTTTCCCCTGAAAAAGCTTCCCCTAACCGGATAAAGTCCTTGTTTGCAGACGCTACTGATACATCCTCAGTCATTGTCACGGGCGATTATCTGCGTCTGTCTTATGAGGGGAAACAGTTTGACGTGCGCTATGGGCGCATGGGTTTTCTGATCAGTCTTTATGAATTTCTCTGTTCCATGGACGGGTTTCAGCATTTTACGGTCATGACTGACCTGTTTGAAACGCTGATAAATGATCCTCTCAGTGACAAAAGTCTGAAGGCTTGTACCAACAGCTTGGCATCCGTCCTTAGAAAGTATCGCATCGCCAATCTGACAACGGCCGAAGCGGATGGAAAATTTGTGCAGGTCTATAAGTTCCTGCAGGAAAAAAGCGAAGAAAATCAGATTATTTTACAAGACGATTCAGTTTTGGACTTCTGGTGTCTCCATAACAAAGGCAAGGATTACAGAGGATACCGAACTGTGTTTGATTTATTTTGCGATTTTTCACGCTCCTTTGAGGAAGCCAAGCTGGGCGAAAATGCCCATCAGGCCGCTACATTGGGCGTGAATATAGAAGAAGGGGAAGTCGATATCGCGTCAAGTGATATTGATGCAGGCCCGTTGGAAGACTGGGTGTCGCCCTTTGCGGTTTTTGATGAAGATGATTTTAACGACATTCGTTTCTTCAAAAAGAAATCCGAACGCGGACCGATTGAAAGCCTGATGACTTATGGCCCAGACGCTATGCGTCTGCCGCTGGCTTTTTTGCGTTATGAGATATTCGGTCAGGTCCAGTCCGGGATTACAAATGATCTGCAGGTCGGGCGCGGCAAGGCATCGGTTGAAAAACGGATCGCGTGTGACGATGTTCCGGCCTATGAAGATCGCCTAACGGAATGTGAAACCATCCGTGATCATGTCAAAGCCTTGCAGGCATCCACCCTGCATATCCTGTCGCAGGATCAATCCAATGTGGTGGCTTTTCCAACTGCCGCCCAAGATGAAGCCAAGAAAGCCTTTTCGAAAATGAACCGCAAAGGTTTTGATGACAATGCCGTTGAAAATATGGAAGCTTTTAGAAAGGCCGCAGACAGTCTGGTGCAGATGGAAGCCCAGCTGGATCGCTATATCGGCAGTCTGAAATCGAAAAATTTGGAAAGCGTGTTTGATGAAGACCGCACCACCTTTAAAAATCAATTCAGCCACCTGTATGAGGAGGCCTTAAAATGACCGATATAATTATCAGTACTGAAAATGCAGAAGCTGCGAAATCTCGTTTTGCAGACCTGACCAATCAACGTCGCTTGATGAATGAAAGTGCCCCCGGTGCCATCGCGGCCAGTCGTGTGTTTGCATATGTGATGGGGCGCGAAGATGCGGATGTTAAACAGGTGCTGCAAAGCAATCTGTCTATCCGCAGGATTTATCGCACGCTTTTGAAACAAAACGCCTATTTCCATATCCCGCAAGCCCTGGCCGCCAGTTCTGAAGACTATCCGGAACGCCATGGCGACGGCTGCATCATCCGCCTGCAGGCTTCACGTGCACAGGAAGATCAGTTGTATTTAATCATTGAATTGGCCGATCAACGCCGTGATATGCCCCATACCCTTAGTGTCTTTGGAGCAGGTGATGAAATGGAAACACTGGATTTGCCAGCGGCCAGAAACGGTGTTATCCAGACCATCATTGATAAAAATGCCAACCTTGCCAATCTATTGGCTGACCCCAAGACGGAGACTTTCCTGCGTTGAAACGCATTGCCATTCTCATAGCCACGACCGGTGGGCCAGTGCTGGTGGACCGCATTACGCCGGAACCTGCCCCTCAGTCCATGGTGTGTCTGCGCCGCCAATCAGATGTTCTGCCCATCAGTGCAGATTATGATGATTTTGTGCGCCCGGGTAGTGGTGTGATTATGCGGGAATTCGGCCCCTATGAAGAAGGCGCCTTTCGTCTGGATGTCAGCGGTCCTATTGGCACAGGCTTAAGCTGGCAACTGGGTGTCTATGCCGCCCATGCGGTTTTTAAATCCGATACTTGCGAACTGTCCGATCTGGACGAGGCTGATGAAATCATCTGGCTGTCCGGCACGGTGGATTATGATCTTAATGTCGGTGATGTGGACCATATGGCGGAAAAGGTCGAAAGTTCCGCCATCATGCTGGCTGATTTTATCGCCAAGGGGACACCGATTATTTTTGCTGCTGGCATTGAAAACGCCAAATTTCTGGCAGATCACAAGCCGCCAGCGGGAATAGAGGTTCTCGCCCTTCAAACCACCAAAGACCTGATGCAGGTTTTGGGATTGGTTGAGGATGAAAATGTTCAGGACTCGCCAGCCCCAAATAAAAGCTTCTGGCCCATGGCTGCGCTGGCTGTTTTGGCGGTTGGGGCGATTTTTGCTTTTACCGTGCAGGATGATGAACCGGATGTGGTCGATGTCCCAGAAGAAGACGTCCCACTTGAAATTGATGTGACCTCGGATCGCGGTGAAAATCCGCTTTTCTTTTTTGGCGATGACTTGAACCTGATTGTCGAGGTTTCTGAAGAAGCCTGGGTCACTTGTTTTTATCATCCCGGGGATGGCAAGCCGTTTCAGCTTTATCCCAATGCACAAGTGACGCATGTCGAGGCATTTGAGCCTGACAAGAAACATATCTTAAGCGGAGGCCCTAATTCTTCCTTCGTTATTCGCCTAGGTCCACCTGCGGGTCACGAAAAAGTGAGCTGTTATGCCAGCGAAGAAGAAATGGATATCGATCCGGCCTATCCGCCCAAGGATGCGGCTGTCGATGTGCTGGAATTCGATCTGAAGCCTTAAAGAAAAATCGTTAGCCCTGCTTTTTAGTCGTCATCCCTGCGAAGGCAGGGATCTTTTTCCAGTTTGTTTAGTGACAGATTCCTGCCTTCGCAGGAATGACGATAAAAAAAATATATAATTTTCAAAAAAACATCTCTGCCCCCTCCATAGCATCTGTAACAGGATCAACTTAACGGAGTGAGGAGCATGTTTCCTTTTTCTACATTCACTAAAAAACAAGCCAAAACCGGTTTGTCTCTTGCTTTGGTCGGCGTTGCTTTGTCGGCTTGTGTTACCCAGCCCCCTTCTTTTGGTGGCGGGATTGATTTTCGTGAAGCGCGCTATAACGAAATTTCGGCCATGCGTGAATATCGCGATTGCCGCGATCATGCCATGGATCTGGATCGTGAAGCCCAGATGAACCACGATGCGGCGAAATATCTCGCCAGTGCCCGCATGATTGAAAAATGCGAAGCCAAGCTCGGTCCCGATGTGGCTGATATCGCGGTGGATGAACGTATGCGTGCTTACGCCCTGACCATCCAGAACCATCTTAAAGGCGGTGATGTTGAACAGGCTCGTGTCAATCTGGACAAATTCTCCGACAATTTCCAGGGCAAGGATCTTTATTTTGCAGATGGGTCCTCTTTCGTTCAAACCATGGAAGTCCTGCTGGGTAAACGCGGGGCTGGTTCCATCGGTCGTTTCAGTGATGCCAACGTCAACAGCCAGCTGAAAAGCGAGCTGCGCCGCGTTCGCTACTGGGAACGTAATTAAGGTTTAAGGAGGATATCATGTCAGAACTACCTCTCATCATTCACCGTACAAAGCCAAAGAAACTGGCAACCCTTCTGGGCGCAGCTTTCCTTGGTGGTGTGGTTCTTGTGGGCTCAGCCTCGGTCGCTTTTAGTGCACCGAAATGGACACCGCAAAGTTCCGAGCGTCTGGTAAAACTGCCCCCAAGCTATCTGCAAAAATCCATTGATAACGATTTTGCACGATCTGAACTGGGCACAGCCATTCAGGAAAAAGAAGAAAATCTTTCTTTGAAAGGCAGCACCCTTGGCGATCTGCAAAAAGCGATTGAAACAGCAGACGGCGATGTGCGCGGTGATTTGCGCCACCAGTTCCTGGCGGAAAAACGCAATTATCTGTCCATGATGTCTGAGCGCAATGACCTGCGCCGCAAACACCTGATGACCAAACGTCGTTTGTTTGACGATATGCTCAGCCGTCTTTCTGCTGAAGAAGGTGAAATGACACCGGAAAAAGAAGAACTTCTGGAACTGCAAAAGCAAGCATCAGAACGGTTTGAAAGCTCGCTTGCCAAGGTGGATCAACGTTTGTTCGAAGCCCCAGATCTGGAAGAAAGCAAATATTCCAAACAATACAGCCAGAACAAGTCAGCCATCGAACAACTGGTCGCCCGGATTGATAACCATAAAATGAACGCCTCGCCCATGTCGGAAAATGGTGTCGTGATGACCCGTGAAGAACATGTGCGCCGTATGGTCGCCGATGTTCAAACCGAACTGGCGGTGCTGGATCAGGAAGAAACTATCCTTGGCTATATGGCTAAACTGGTGGCCCTTGATGCTATGTCCCTGGCTGAAGAAGGGCTGGATGAAGAATTGCTCGACAGTGATGTTGCGCAAAATTCCCTGACGCCAGCCAACAATGTGTCGTTCTTTTTGAATAACTAAGATTTAAGTGTGAAGGATTTAGTCCCATGAAACCCAAGTTTATCATTCTCGCTGGTGTTGCTTTGATGGCTTTTGCAACGGCTGCAAATGCAGGCACTCTGGAAAACCTGGAACGCGAACGTTCCGTCACAGTGAACACGTTCCTTGATTCAAGTCTGACTGTGGATCAGCGCCAGGCCAAACTGGATACCCAACGCCGTCGTCTGGTCGATCTGGAACGGATCGTGATGCGCGACAAGTCGCTGCGTGGTCAAAACACCAAGACTGTACGCATTGCCTTTAAAAATTACGATGTTACGTTCTTGGGCCATGCGTCTGCTGAAAAAGGCCACACCATGGTGGATCATTGGCTGACACAGTTTGGTGTCTCAACCGATAGCCTGATGTCTTCACGTGTCGGGAGACGATAAGATGCGAAACGCCCTTCATATGGCAGACAGTGGATCACGTGCCCTAAGCTACCTGTTGGGCGCCCTGTGTATCGGCTTGGCCGCCGCTGTTTACGCCACATCCCTTGCCCCGACTGCCATTGCGCAATGGACATTGGAAGTCTTCGGTGTCTCCTTTGTGGTTTTATTTTCCGCCCTTGTGTTTGTCTCGCTCTTTTGCTGGGTACGCATGGGGCAACATCCTGAGGCTCGTGATTTCTGGCTGGAAGTTGGGGTGCACGGTGCAAACGGCGTCTCCACTCTGGCACTCACCTTTACTTTGCTGGGGATCAGCTTGGGTATCGGGACACTGGCGGAACAGGAACTGACGCCGGAAACAGTCCAACCGATCATTCGTGATCTGACCAAACATTTCTCGCTTGCCTTCCTGACCACAGTTGTGGGGCTGCCTTCTGCCGCTGTTTTGCGCGCACTGCTTTCGATTTCTCACCAACGTAAACCGGACGGAGAAAACTCATGAAATATCTTATTTTCAATGCCTGTGTTTTTCTGGCCCTTGGCTATCTGATTGCCGGAGGAGAACCGAAAGATTTCACCGACAAGATGGAACAAGGCGTCCATAAGGCCAAAGCCCATGTGCAGGAGATGGTGGAACAACCGAAACAACGCCCGGTCGTGAAACAAGAAATTCCACCGTTGGTGGAAAAAGCAAAACCTGCACCAAAGCTGGAACCTGTCCGCGAGGTGGTTGAAAAGCAGGAACCAAAAGAACCAGTTGTTACTGCCCCACCGCCCATGCCGGAACCTGTGCAGGTCGCCAAGGCAGAACCAAAGAAAATTCCATCGCGCCGTCTTGAACGCGATGTGGAACCTGCCCCGATTGTGGAAGCCCCTGTAGAGGAAGTTGTTGAACAGGAAACATCAGAAGAACCAGACCAGCAACTGGTTGATGTCAAAGCACGTTCACGCGAACTGCGCCAGATGGTTGCTGATATGGAACAAATGTTTGCTGAAAAAATGACTCGTTAGGATAAATGACGATGAAACCCGCTGTGACACATAATCTTTCGATTGGCGCGACGGTTCTGTTTGCGGCCTGGATTGTGTGGCTGTGGGTTGCCCCCAACGAGGTAGAAAAAATCCAAAAGCCTGTTGAAGAACAAAAGATGCAGGTGGTGAAAGCTGAACCACAGACCGAGGCGAAACCAATGCCGCCACAAGCTTTTGTTTTGCCTGCTCCGCCACCCCCTGCGGTCAAATCCGCCCCCAAACCTGCCTCTGTGGTGAAAAAGGTTGTGAAGGCTGAATCTCCTAAAAAAGTGGTGAAACCGACCCCGAAAAAAACTGAAAAGCCTGCGCCCAAGTCAAAACCCGTGGCCAAGGTAAAATCAAAACCAGCCCCTAAACCCAAACCAAAATCAGTGGCCAAACCAGCCCCTAAACCCAAACCAAAATCAGTGGCCAAACCCGCCCCGAAACCGACCCCCAAACCGGCTCCGGTTCAGGAAGTGGTTCATGAAGTGACCCCAACCGAGGTTGTCGGTGGACGCGCTTTGTTACGGGTGTTGGAACATGGCAAAGGCCCATTGATTGAAATCGCCTGGCCGCAAAATGCCCGTCAACGTGATGGGTTACATGACAAATTCCAGACTTGTTTTGGGATGGAAAATGCCTTGATGGATGACGCTGGTGACCTTTATCGGGTGGAAGATGCTCGTGGGCAGCGTTGGGAGATTAATCTGGATCGATTTAGCGGTTTTCTGCGTCAGGCCAGTGGCCGATTGCCAGCAACCGAACAACGCATCAAACGTGCGGTGTCGCGTCGTCATGGTCAACTGGATGACCCGATCATGGTGCGGATTTTCCCCCGTCGGGTAGATGCTTCCCTTCTGGGCGGATTGAAGGCTGTGGTCGGGGAACGTTATATGCAGGCCAAATCCATTCAGGCCCGCTACGAATTAAAAGGATCGCGTATCTTGGTGCGTGACATTCATCTGGACGGTCGTGCTTTAAAGGGCGTGGTTGAACTGTCCAAAATCAAACGCTGTTCAGGGAGGGCGTGATGCGTATTTTTAGTTTTTGTTTGATCCTGTTGCTATCTGCATGCGTCACTGCCCCCCAATACCGCGAAGCCGGAAAAGGTGAGGGTGAGTTAAAAGCCAGCGATGTGAATTTTAAAGTGTCCGGCATGCTTTATCGTGACCCGCCTGATTGTGTGGCTGTGTTACCTGCTGTGGCTACTGACCAGCCTGAAATGGCGAAAATGCTTTCCGTCGCGCTGGCGCGTCATTTGGGGGAAAAGGTGGATCGGGTGATTTTTCCCAGAAAGCGGGCGGCCATTGAAAAAAGGGATGGGCTTGACCTAAGTGATAAAGGCGATCGTCGCCGTTTTTCCTATCGCACCAAATGTCGTTTCTATGCCCGGGCAGAACTTTATGATCTGGGGGATGAATTTGTTGGTGTCTTTGCTGAAAAGCATGTAGGCGTGCGCCTTGATCTGATGCGGTTTGAAGATGACGAACCCATGTGGCAGGCTGCCCATACGGTCTGGCGTGCAGATGGTGGTGTTCCGTCATCACCCTTGGGGCTACTTGGTGGCTTTGCCAGTGCGGCGCGCTTTAAGGGCGATGCGGAAATTCTACCCTCATTGGTGGATGATGCCATGCGTCGGATGATCCGCACACTTCCCCCTTCCATTTAAAACTGTTTATTCCCAGATAACTACCTATCTATGACGTAGAATGCTTGACCTGCGGTTGGGCAGTGATCATTATACTTGGTAATTAAAGCTGTCCGACAAATAGGATAGCGCTAGGGAGACAAATATATGGTGAAAGAGGTGGGCCCATCTTTGATGTGGCTGCAAGCCGGATCATGTAGTGGCGATTCCATGTCGCTGTTGTGTGCAGAAGACCCGGACTTTGTTGAATTTATTGAACGTAACAAGCTTGATTTGTTATGGCACCCCTCTTTATCCACACAACCCAGCAGCCACTTGAAATCCATCGTTGATGACATCAGAAATGATGAACGTGACCTTTCAATCCTTTGTGTCGAAGGTAGTATTATGATGGGGCCAAACGGGTCGGGCATGTTTGATACCTGGCGTGGAAAACCCAAAAAAGATCTGATCCATGATCTCGCCCAAAAAGCCACCCATGTGGTTGCGATTGGCACCTGTGCGTCTTATGGTGGGGTCCATGCGAGCGGGCCAAATCCAACCGATTGTATTGGCCTGCAGTCCGACAAAGGGGCAATGGGCGGATTGTTGCCCATGGATTGGGTCGCTAAAGGCGGCTATCCGGTGATCAATGTGTCTGGATGTCCGGCGCATCCGCATACAATGGTGCAGGTTTTGCAGGCTCTGGTGCGTGGCATCAAGCTGGATCTAAACGAGTTTAACCAGCCGGATTTATATTTCAACACCATGGTCCATCAGGGTTGCACGCGAAATGAATATCATGAATATGATGTTGAAGAGACTGAATTTGGCAATGAAGGCTGCCTGTTCTTTAACCTGGGCTGTCAGGGCCCGGTGACCAAAGCCACCTGTAATACGGAGCTTTGGAATGGCACCAGCAGCAAAACGCGCGCTGGTGTACCCTGCATTGGCTGTGTTTCGCCCAATTTTCCGCGCGAACAGCCTTTGTTTAAAACTGATAAAATCGGCAATATTCCAGTAGAACTGCCCCTTGGTGTACAGCGCCCACGTTATATGGCCTATAAAGGTTTGGCAAAAGAAGCCGCGCCTGATCGCATCACCAGCCGTAAAATGAAACCATAATAAGAAAAAGGCACAACCTGTTGAGCAAACGTATTTCAATCGATTTAAACCGCGTGGAAGGCGACCTGGAACTTGATGTGGAAATCAAGGACGGGGTGGTTGTTGATGCCTGGTGCAAGGGCGTGCTTTATCGTGGGTTTGAACAGATTTTGATCGGTCGTGACGCAATGGATAGTTTGGCGATCACGCCCAGAATTTGTGGGATTTGCGGGACCGCACATCTCTATACGGCTGTTCTGGCCCTGGAAAATGCCTTTAAAATTTCGGTGCCGGATAACGGTAAGCGTTTGCGTAACATTTGTTTGCTGGCCGAAGAGGTTTTATCGGATTGTCGCCAGACCTTTTTGATGTTTACGCCGGATTTGTGTCATGACCGATATAAAGATATCGACGGGTTTGATGTCATCACGGCTGAATTTGCTGAAATGAGCGGGCTTGCCTATCGCGATGCGGTGAAAATGAGTAAAAAAATTGTCGAGATCGTTGCGATCTTCGGCGGGCAATGGCCGCATTCGTCTTATATGGTGCCCGGTGGGGTGACGACACCTGTGAATACCCGCAATCTGCATGATGCGTTGAATGTGTTGGATGGCTACACTGCCTGGTTTGAAAAACGCATGATTGGTGGGGGGCTGGAAAACTGGATGGCGATCAGTAAGGCGGATGGTCTGTTGGCCTGGGCGGATGAAAATACCGAGACGATTGCATCCAAATTCATCACATTTTCTCGAAAAATCGGGCTGCATCGTCATAGCGGTGGCAGTGATAATCTGCTGAGCTATGGCAATCTGCCCAAGGTCGGTGGTGGTCTGATGCGCGCTGGCGGATATATCCAGGCTGGCCGCGTTGATGAACCCGCCTTTTTTGATCAGAATGAAATTGCCGAAGATTTATCCCATGCCTGGTTTAATAATGAGGCGGGGCGTCCGCTGCATCCTTATGATGGGGTGACACAACCGAATTATCAGGAAAGCGGACAGGCTTATTCCTGGGCCAAAGCCCCGCGTTATGGTGGCGATGTGGTCCAGACCGGGCCACTTGCGACGTTGCTGACATCCGGGGATGAATTGTCCAAGGATTTGGTGCGCACAGAAGGAGTAAATACCTTTGTGCGACAGTTCAGCCGGATCAGACGCATGGCCTCCAGCCTGTTGTTGCTGCGCCAGTTGTTGCTGGAAACCATTGAAAATGCCAATAGCCCCTTTATCGAAAACCAGCCTTTGGGCATGGATGGCGACGGGTTTGGCACGGTGGAAGCTGCACGGGGTAGTTTGGGTCACTGGATCAAAATCCGTGATGGTAAAATTGCTCATTATCAGGTGGTGACTCCAACTGCCTGGAATGCTTCGCCGCGTGATGGCCAAGGGCGTCGCGGGCATTGGGAAGAAAGCTTGATCGGTATCAACGTTCAGGATATCGATGATCCCATTGAAATCGGTCATGTCATTCGATCTCATGATCCTTGTCTGGTTTGTACTGTCCATGTGATGGGCAAAGGGCCAGCGTTGCGGATTGGGAAATAGGGTTGGTATGATCATGACTGATAGAACAACAACTCATATCATTTGTTTTGGCAATCCTCTTCATGGCGATGATGGGTTTGGTCAGTCTGTTTATGAACGATTGGCTGAGTGGTCTTTGCCGGACCATATCCGCTTGATTGATGGTGGGACATCCAGCCTGTCGGCGCTCAATTATTTTGAAGATTGTGACCGTGCCATCGTGATCGACAGTTTTTATGATGACCGATCTGTCGGGCAAGTTAAATGGATGACCACTTCTGATCTGTCAGACTTGCGTGATGAAAATGAAATGTCGTCTCACGGTCTGGGCGTCGGGTCTATCCTGCAGGGCTTAAAAATTATTGAAGAAGAAGGCGAGATTGTACCGTCCCTTGATGTTCTGACCTGTTCCATCCGGCAGCCGGAGATTTTTAAGATGGAACTGTCTGGCCCTGTTGAAAAAGCCGTTGGTTCTGCAGTGGATAAAGTGTTGATGAAGTTGAAAGGGGATATGTATGTGTAGTGACCTTTCTTCATCGACAGAACGACAAATCACAATTGATAAAAAGGTTAATGCCAACGGGCAGGACCGTTGGGTCGGCACATTGCCACAAGAAGGCGATAATCCCCCTGGGCGTTGTCTGATTTTGGAACACAATGGCAGATATATGGGCGTGGCCTTGGCTTGTCCGCATGCAGGCGCACCCCTGACATACGCGAATTTGAAAGAGGGTGCGCTGGTCTGTTCCCTTCATGGATATTCTTATGAACTGGAAGGTGAAGACGGCATTGGCTTTGCGGTCATTCGTGATGGGGATAATTTTTATTTAGGGGAAAGTGAACCACTGGATGAAACGGGCGAGGCCAAAGAGTTGAAGGCTGAAATCTTGGCCCTGAAGATGGAATTGGAAGCCCAGAGATCAGCCAATCAGGCGCTGCAGAAACAAGTCATCACATCAATGGAAAATATGGACAGCCTGTTTTCCGAAGTGGAGTTGAAAAAGACCGAATGGAAACGCAAGTCTGACCGCCTGGAACGATTGAATGACCTGATCAACCGGGTAACAGACGGTATTTCCGAAATTATGGTCATCACCGGACCGGATGGGTGCATTACCCGGGTCAATAAAAAGGCTTGCGAAGTTTTTGACTGTGCAGCAGAAGAATTTTTGGGACAATCGGTTGATGATTTGCTGACCCGATCAGATTTTAATGCGTTGAAATCTGAATATGACCAACAAGTCAGTGCTGATATGCCGTTGCTTTATCAGTTGTGTTTCATCGAAAACCCGTTTGAAGCCGAAGTTGCGTTGCGTTTTAGCCTACGGGGCGATCACAATGCCAGTCAGGCAAGCCCATATTTGTTGCGCGGTACCCGTCTTTATAACAAGGCAGGCAAGGAAGAAGGCGCTATTCTGGTTGCCAGCAATTTGTCCCGGGTAAAAGAACGCGAAGCCCAACGTCGTCAGGAAGAAACAGAAAAAGCCCTGAAGCTGCTGGAAGTCAGCCTGGGATGCATTGGGCATGGCATTGCGGTTTTTGATGAAAAGGGTAAGCTTCTGGTGTCAAATGAGGCTTATGCCGTTGTGATGCGCTGTCCAGAAGATTGGAATGTGCCGGGCACGGCGTATAAAAAAATAATGACGCTGGAAACGGAAAACGCCAGCCTGATTACCGTACCGATTGAGGCGCGCACCCTTGAAAAACTGCGCACCAAACCGTGCCGTTGGGAAAGTTTTTATGATGATGGTCTGGTGATTGATCACGACACCAGTGTCATGCCTGACGGAGGCTTTGTGATTGTGGCACGTGATATCACAGCACAGCATCAGGAGGCTGAAACCATCCGCCGTCTCTCGTATGCGGTGGAACAGTCGCCAACGGAAATTATGATCACAGATACGACAGGTGTGATCGAATATGTGAATGAGAAATTCACCCAGAATACGGGCTATCAGAAAGACGAAGCCATTGGCCGCAAAACCAGCCTTTTGCGCCCCGGTGATGTGCCCAATCCTCATTATGACCAGATGTGGGATCAACTGAATAAAGGTAAAAGCTGGCATGGGGAAGTGCTAAGCCGTAATCGCGATGGCAATCATTATTGGCAGATGATGTCTGTTGCCCCCATGTATGACCCGGATGGCAGCATTAAAAACTATCTCGCCGTTAAAGAAGATATTAACGAGCGCAAACAGGCCGAAGAAGAACTGGCCAAACACCGTGACCATCTGCAGGATTTGGTAGAAGAAAGGTCGCGCGAGCTGATTACCGCACGTGACGAAGCTGAACAGGCCAACCGGGCGAAAACCGAATTCCTGTCTTCCATGAGCCATGAGCTGCGCACACCCCTGAACGGTATTTTGGGTTTTGCCCAGTTGCTGGAAATGGGCAAAAAAGATGCGCTGTCTGATCTGCAGAAAGACTATGTGAAACATATCCTGAAGGCGGGACATCATTTGCTGGGACTGATCAGTGAAATTCTTGATCTGGCGAAGATTGAATCCGGTAAAATGGCGATGGAAACTGCAGAGGTTGATCTGAAAGAGGTCATTCATGAATCTATCGTTTTGGTGACCAATATCGCCGATGAACGTCATATCACGATCAATAACTTTATCGGAAAGGAAGAACTGATCGTTTGCGGTGATAAAATCCGGGTCAAACAAGCGATTGTGAATCTGTTGTCCAACGCGATCAAGTATAACCGTGACCGGGGTGAAGTCAGCATCACCGCCCAGGAAACGGAAGATCGCATGATCGCCTTGACTATCAGTGATACCGGGATGGGGATTTCTGATGACCAGATGAAAGACTTGTATACGCCCTTTAATCGTTTGGGTGTGGAAGGTCAGAATATTGAAGGCAGCGGGATTGGTCTAACGATTACGAAAAAGCTGATGGATATGATGGGCGGATCTATCCGTGTCAGCAGTGAAGAAGGGGTTGGCAGTCGCTTCAGTCTGTTTTTTCCCACCTATCGTCCCAGCTTTGATGAACTGAGTGCAGATGGAAAACGCAATGCACTTTATCTGTCCATTGAGGATGAGGTTGTTGGTCAGGATCGGCAGCCTTTTGAAAAAAGAAAATTGCTGTACGTGGAAGATAATTGGTCAAATCAGACGTTGCTGGAGCGCGCGATCATGCATCTGGAAGGGATTGATCTGATTTGTGTCTCAGATGCAGAAGCCGCCATGGATTACATTCAGCAGGACCTGCCGGATATGATCCTGATGGATTTGAATCTGCCGGGGATGGATGGGTTTGAAGCCCTTAAAGTTCTGCGCAAACAGGAAAAGACCAAGGACATCCCCATCATTGCCTTAAGTGCGAAAGCGATGGAGAAAGAAGTACAGGCCGGACTGGATGCAGGCTTTCAGGACTATCTGACCAAGCCATTGGATATCCCGCATTTACTGGACGTGATCGAACGCGAACTGGCTTAAGCCTTTTTCTGTAGCCAGCGATCCATGCCCAAGCCCGCTTGGCGTCCAAGGGCAAAACAGCCTGTCAGCAGATATCCACCTGTCGGTGCATCCCAGTTCAGCATTTCACCTGCCAAAAACAGGCCGGGTTGGGATGTGATCATCAGATTGTTGTCAGTGTTGGAAAAATCAACGCCGCCAGCACAACTGATGGCCTCGTCGATGGGACGTGTGGCCTTTAAAGGCAGGGGTAGGTTTTTGATGGCGTCGGCCAATTTGTCCATATCGTTGAAGGTTTCTTTATCCAATATTTCACGCAACAAGGCGATCTTGACTGGATTCAGTCTTGTGACCCGTTTGATATGAGTGGATAGCGATTTTGATCCCCGTGATTTCTTTAGCGCCTGTTTCAGGGTGGCAAGGTCACGATCCGCTGCTAAATCCAGATGAAGGATGGCGTGACCCGTCTTTTCTAGTTGCAGACGCAGGTTCCGGCTGTGGGTATAGATGGCACTGCCTTCAACCCCCGATTTGGAAATGACGAAATCGCCTTTGGTCCAGTCATCTGCTGACTTCAGCGCGACGGATTTTATGGGCTCGCCTGCGAATTTTTGCAAAAATGGATCGCTCCAGTCTTTCAGGAAACCACAGTTGCTGGCTTTGAATGGAGTGTGTGGAATGTCTGCTTGATCAAAGGCATTAATCCAGCCGCCGTCTGATCCCAGTTTGGGCCAACTGATGCCCCCCATCGCAAAGAGAACAGCGTCGAATTTTTCTTTTTTGAGGCCATCTGGCGTTTCAAAGACAAGCTTGTCCTGATCCCATCCAATCCAGCGATGGTGCACATGGGTCTGAAGGCCACCTGCGCGCAAATGTCTGAGCCAACTGCGTAGTAAGGGTGCAGCCTTGAAATCAGTGGGGAAGATACGGCCGGAACTGCCAACGAAGGTTTCAATCCCTAAATCTGCGGCCCATTGTCGAATCGCCTCGGGCGGAAAGTTTTTAACTGCATGGGAAACAGCCCCGTCATCATCGTGATAGCGGGTCAAGAAACGATCCAGTGGTTCATTGTGGGTCAGGTTCATCCCGCTTTTGCCTGCCATCAGGAATTTACGCCCCAGTGACGGCATGGCGTCAAAAAGATGCAGGTCATAGTCTTTGTTGGTCAGCTGATGCGCTGCCATTAATCCGGCAGGGCCGCCGCCTATGATTGCTATTTTCTGTGACATGGCATGGTGCAAAAACGATTAGAGAGGATGGCTCGGGGGGACCATCCTCTCTATAGGGTCTAATTCCGTCGGTGTCTAGGGGTCGAACCGAGGAATGGGAGGCTTCTCTTAAGGGCAAATAGAGAAGTTAATATGATAATTGCATTTTCTTTTCGCTTTATCTGTGAGCTGGTTCACAAACCTGCTATTTTGTTAAAAAAATTATTAAAGGGGCCTTTAGGGTATGATCCACGATAAAAAAGCGCTGCTGGCGAATACGGAACTTCTGGGCAGTCTGGACGAAGAAATGCTGGATAAGCTGCTGTCCATGACCGTGACACGCAAGCTCGCAAAAAACGAAACCCTGTTCGTAAAAGGTGATCCGGGTGATAGCTTTTTTGGCGTGCAGGCAGGCAAGATCAAAATCGTGACAACATCTCCTAACGGCAAAGAAGTCACCCTGAATATTATCGAGGAAGGGCAGTTCTTTGGGGAAATCGCCCTGCTGGACGGGATGGACCGCACAGCCGATGCGCTTGCGATGGAAAAGACCGAATTATTGGTTATCCAGCGTCGTGATTTCATCCCGTTTCTGGAAAAACACCCCAAGCTTTGTATTCAGGTGATGCAGCTTCTGTGTCATCGCGTGCGTATCACCAGTGAAATGGTCGAAGATGCTGCTTTCCTGCCTTTGGACGGACGCCTTGCGAAACGTCTGTTGAACCTGGCTGAGCTTTATGGGGAAGATCAGGACGATGGTGGTGTGCTGATCGGCTTGAATCTGCCACAGCAGGAACTGGCACGCATGATGGGCACATCACGTGAAAGCGTGAACAAGCAACTTCAGGTCTGGCGCGGTCAAGGCTGGATCGAACTGGCTCGTGGACGCGTCACAATCCACAATCATGACGCGCTGGAACGAGTTCTTGAAGAAGCAGAGATGGACTAAAACGCTTTGGAATCACTGCGGGCCATCTCTTCCATGGCGTGGGCTTCCAGCTGTTTGGTGATATAGTCATAGGCCTCATCGACACTGTCGGTATAGATGAACAGATCCAGGTCTTCTTCACTGATGGTGCCGTATTTCACCAGGGCTTCCAGATTGACGACCTCTTCCCAAAATTCTTTTCCATAAAGAACGATGGGCAGGTTTTTGTGGACCTTGTCGGTCTGGATCAGGGTGAGAGATTCAAATAGCTCATCCATGGTGCCGAACCCGCCGGGGAAAGCGACCATGGCTTTGGCCAGATACATGAACCAAAATTTGCGCATAAAGAAATATCTGAATTCAAAGGATAGCTGGCGGGTGATGTAAGGGTTCTGATGCTGTTCAAACGGCAGGGTGATGTTGAACCCCATGTTCAACCCTTTGGCTTCGGATGCGCCACGATTACCTGCTTCCATTATGCCGGGACCACCACCTGTGCAAATGACGAAACGTTTTTTCGTGCCTTCCAGGCCTTTGGACCATTCGGTCAGGCGTCGTCCTAATTCACGGGCTTCTTCATAGTAACGTGACATATGAAGGTCCATTTCAGCGCGCTTGATATCCCCGTTATTCTTCTGGGCGTATTTTAATTTTTTCTCAGCCTCATCACGCGGCAGGGTGCGGGCAGATCCAAAAAAGATGATGGTATCTTCTACATTCTGCGCTTCAAACCGGGCATCCGGTTCAAGATATTCTGCCAGAATACGCATGGGTCGCCCCACACGGTGTTCCATGAAATGTTCGTTCTGATAGGCTTGTAGGGGGGGATAGGGTGCATCGACCATGTGAGACCTCGCTTATTGTTATTATCTCTATAATATATTGGAATTGTTAACTAATCATGCAAGGTCGAGAAAGGCAGGTCGAGTTTTCAACCTGCCTTTTGTGGATGGATTATGATTTGCCAGCCAGCTGTTTCAAAGCGCCTGCCCAATCTTCGATGTGATAGCTTTTCGAAATTTTGCCGTCTTTTACGGTATGAATATCAATGCTCATAATCTTAAAACTTTTGCCACTGACGGGCTGACCGAAAAAGGCCTTGCCAACCGGGGTGCCGGTGGCTTCGCCGCGTACCACAATTTCATTGTCTGTGGTGACAGAGACGGATTTGATTTCCCAGTTCAAGTCGGGCACCATCTGCACCAGTGGCCCGGTGAGGAACCCCATGGTCTGGTCCAGTGTTTTGTAACCATCTGCGCTGTAATAGGAAATCCAGTCGGCATGCAAGGAAGCGCTGGCCTCGCCTGCCGTGGCTTTGCGGCTCAGCATGTCATAGAAGGGTTGCACCAGTTCCTGAGCCTCAGCTTTGGACAATGTGTCGGCCTGGGCTGCACTGATACTGAAGGCGAGGGCGAAAGCGGGAAGAAGGAAGAATTGGGTTAATTTTTTCATGAGAGGTAACTCCTAAAAGCAATGGATCATTGGATGGCTTTAGGAATAGCACTGTGATATTATCGAAAAAATACTAAGTAATTGATAGTTGTTATGGAAAATTTCGATATTAATGCGTTGGACGTGAAAACACTGCGTCTGCTGATTGCCATTCACAAAACAGGGTCCGTCAGTGCAGCGGCAGAACAGCGCGGCATGACACAATCAACAGCAAGCTATGGGCTGGAAAAACTGCGTCAAAGCTTTGGGGACCCGATCTTCAGCCGCGTGGGGCGCGGGATGGCAGCCACCCCCATTGGGGCGGAGATCATCGGGAGATGTCAGGAAATTCTCGATCAATTGGACCAGTTAAGCCAGCTTCATGTCTTTGATCCCGTCACCGCAATGCGTGAGTTCACCATTGGTACAGCAGGCTTTGAAACGGAAACAGTCATCGTTCCGTTTAGCAGCTATTTGTTTGATGTGGCCCCGAATGTTGCTCTGACGATTCATGGTCAGGACTTGAAGAATTTGGAAAAGCGTCTTGAGGATGATTGGGATATCTCGTTGATTGCTTATCAGATTGACTCCTCTCATTTAAAAGGTGTGCGGCTTTTTGAAGATCACTATGTCACTTATTACGACCAAAATGTGCGAAGCGCCCCTGAAAATACAAAGGCCTACGCAGAAGCCCCACATGCGGTCACGATGCTAGGCGGTAAGAAAACATCTTTTGTGGATAAGGCACTGAAGGAGGTCGGATTGAGCAGGCGCGTGGCCTTGGCAGTTAATCAGTTTGAAAATCTGCCGCAACTGATGAAAGGCACGCCGATGATCGCAACATTGCCGTCGAAGTTTGCAGACAGTTTGATGCGAGATTTTCAGTTCATACCTTGTCCCATCAATATGCCCAAACTGAGCGTGCAGATGGTCTGGCATCAAAGAAAAGATGCGGACCCGGCTCATATCTGGCTGAGGAATGAGATCAAATCATTTGTGAAAAAGCATCAGGTCGCCTGAGCTTACTTTTCCCACTTGGCAGCGGCTGCGTCGTCATCTTCGCGGGCATCGACCCAGCTGCCTTCGCCTTTTTGGTCTTCTTCCAGTTTCCAAAACGGTGCCTTGGTTTTCAGGAAATCCATGAGGAATTCTGCGGATTCAAAAGCGGCTT
Source organism: Terasakiella sediminum (assembly GCF_033100395.1). NCBI lineage: Bacteria > Pseudomonadati > Pseudomonadota > Alphaproteobacteria > Rhodospirillales > Terasakiellaceae > Terasakiella > Terasakiella sediminum. The sequence continues at coordinate 170,412 of NZ_JAWLVJ010000002.1, forward strand.
TGCGATGGGCTGAGGCCGTTACCACCAGCACAATATTTTCGCCTGGTTCCATCCGGCCATAACGGTGGATGATCAGCACATCTTCCAAAGGCCAGCGATCGCGTGCAATCTCTTCGATTTCCTGGAGTTTCTTTTCCGTCATGCCCGGGTAATGTTCCAGCGTCATGGCAGAAACGCGGGTTTCATCTTCTTTGGTATGCTGGAAATCGCGCACAAGACCGACGAAAGAACAAATGCCACCGATGGCTGTGTTGCCTTTGGAAAGGGCATTAATTTCTGCGCCCACATCGAAGTTTTCAGCTTGCACGCGGATCATGGATTATCCTCCGGTTACAGGGGGGAAGATGGCAAATTCATCAGTATTTTTAACCGCATCCTCGCCTTTGGCATAATCCTGATTTACCGCAATGCGAATGACTTTATCTTCGCTCAAGGCTTCGGCATAAGCTTCGCCCTTTTTGCGCAGGAAGCCGAGCACGCCGTCAACTGTTGTGACGCTGTCAGGCAGGGTGATTTCTTCTTCTGCACAGCCGATCTTGGTGCGCAACCATGCAAAATAGAGAACTTTCATTATTGGCTGACCTCGCTATAGGGGATGAAATCGACCAGATCACCCGGTTCAATCTCGTGGGCATTGTCCGGAATTTCGACCAGACCATCGGTTTTTACCATGGAGGTCAGGATACCGGAACCCGTTGTGTGAAACAAATCAACAACCGGACCATAAGGAGTCTGACGCAAAGAAGCGCGTTGCCATTCGTAACGACCACCTTTATGTTTATAGGCAAATCCGGCGGGCACCTTATAGGATCGCGTGGACATGTCACTGCGCCCGGCAAAACCGCAGATCATGGGTCGTGCGATGGTCATGAAGGTCACAAGCGTTGCTACCGGATTACCCGGCAGGCCGATGAAAGGCTTGTCTTTGATCTCACCCAGTGCAATAGGGCGACCCGGTTTGATGGCAATGCGCCAGAAGTTAATCTTGCCAAGCGCCGTGACAGCAGATTTCACATGGTCTTCCTCACCCAGCGATACACCGCCGGAGGTAAAGAGGACATCGTGATCGCTGGCGGCTTTATCCAACGCGTCTGTGATGGTTTCCAGAACGTCCGGCAGAATACCAAGGTCAGTGACTTCACAGCCCAGACTTTCCAGCATGGACATGACCGTATAACGGTTGATGTCGTATACGCAGCCCTCTTCTAGCACGTTCCCCGCATCGGTGATTTCGTCACCGGTTGAGAAGACGGCTACTTTCAAAGGTGCATAGACATCCAGTTCTGTCTTTCCGACCGATGCGGAAACGCCGATATCTGCCGCACGCAGCTTGTGGCCTTTCTTCAGGATCACATCACCGACTTTGATATCTTCACCCAATTTGCGGAAATTCACGCCTTTCTTGGGGGCGGCACCTTGGGGGAAAGTGACGTGACCATCAGCTTCGGTTGCATTTTCCTGCATGATGACCGTATCGACACCTTCCGGGATCGGGGCGCCTGTAAAGATGCGCAGGGCTTCGCCTGCAACGGCTGCGCGTTTTAACGGATGACCAGCGGCAACCCGTTCGGTTACGGGCAGTTTTGTTTCCCCGTCCGGGTTTAAATCATCAAAGCGCACTGCATAGCCATCCATGGCGGAATTGTTATGCGGTGGCACGTTCTGGTCAGCCGTGACATCTTCGGCCAGAATTTTACCGACACATTGGCGCAACGGCAGTTTGGTGGTTTTTGCAAGCGGTTTAATGCTTTCCTGCATCAGTTCGCGCGCTTCATTCAAGGGCATCATTTTGCCGGGTGTGGCAAAGCAGCAATCAAAGACACCTGTCATGTTGTGATCTCCAGTTTCAGGTGTGAAATAATTAGGTCTGCGATGGCCTCAACGTCATTGAGGTCGATCAAGTTTCGCCCGCCACAATCAATTTGTTCATCGCTGGCAATTGCAAGGATCGTGTCATCATTGGGCCAGAGGGGCGGGCGGCCGTGGGCGGGGCGATGGACTTCCAGTTTCGGGTGTTTGTGGAATTTGAACCCTTCCACCAAAACCAGGTCAACATCGCTCATATGTGTCAGCAATTCTTCGATCTCTGGCTCATCCGCGCCATTATTTTCATGGAGTAATGCCCAGCGATGGCTGGAAGCCAGCATGACTTCACCTGCGCCTGCTTCGCGCTGACGAAAGGAGTCTTTGCCCGGTTTATCCATATCAAATTGATGATGGGTATGTTTGATGGTGGAGATGGTCAATCCATGGGCGCGAAGGGCCGGGATGAGCTTTTCCAGAAGGGTGGTTTTACCGCTGCCGCTTTTACCGACGATGCCAAAAATCTGTTTCATGGGCGGTAGTTTAATCCACCATATGTTTAAGTCCAGTCCGCAAATAGTCGTACCCGGTAATCAGGGTCAAAATGGCGGCTATCCACAATCCGACATAGCCCACCGTCACGGTTTCTGCAATCCACAGATATGGACCGGCATTGCCCACGATCAGGAAACCCAGAGCCAGCATTTGAATGGTGGTTTTCCATTTGGCAAGCAGGGTGACAGGCACACTGATTTTGGTTTCTGCCAAAAATTCCCGCAGGCCTGAGACCAGCAGTTCACGCACCAGAATAATACCTGCCGCCAGCACATGGATGCCATCGATGGGACCAAAGCCGATCAGCATCACGATCAGGGTCGCGATCAATAATTTATCAGCGATAGGGTCCATGAAACGACCAAGGGCGGACTGCAAATCCATCTTGCGCGCCAGCCAGCCATCGAAGAAATCGGTGATACAGGCATAGACATACAACGAGAAGGCCATCCAGTTGCCTTCCGGTTCACCCACCATATAAAGACCGATCAACACAGGGATGATCAGAATGCGCGAGGCGGTCAGGATATTTGGTACGTTCCAAAGCATATGATGGTCTTAGCTTTCCTGTTCGGCAAAAGCAAGCAATGCTGCAAAAATCAGAAACATTCCGCCTGTTGCATGGTTGATTTTCTGCTGCATGGCAGCGCCAAAATTACGGGTACCAACAAAATGTCCAGCCATCCCGTAGGTCCAGGCCGCAATAAATTCGGTAGCCAGAAATGTTACGCCGATGATCATGAATTGCTGGAAATAGTCGCCATCCATGCTGATAAACTGCGGCAGAACAGCGGTCATAACAAGGATTGCCTTGGGATTGGCCGCAGCGATCATAAATTCTTTTTTCATAAGGGGTAGGGAGCCGCGATAAACGGACTTCTCACCGTTTGACGGCAAAAGTGACTCATCGCTTTTTGCCATAAAGATTTTGATCCCGAGATAGGCAAGGTAGGCAACTCCGCACCATTTGATCACTTCAAAAGCTGTTTTCGAGGTGGCAAGAAGAATGCCAAGTCCGGCCGCCGTAATGACAACCATGGCGGCAAAAACGATGACGCGGCCTGTGCAGGCTTTGGTCGCAGCCACAGGGCCAAAACGCATGCCATTGACCACACTCATAAAGTTATTTGGCCCGAAGCTCAGAGAGATAAGGATAGAGGCTGGAATAAACATCAGCCAGTCCATGAATGTCAGCATGGCTTTTACTCGATTGCAGCAAGAACACGATCAACGTCTAACGTATTTAGACTGTCTTCTCGTAATATCGTAACATTTGGACCTCGCTGTCCACATAATTGTGGATCAGACGCATTGGAATAAAGCGCAATGGAAGGACATCCGGCCAGTGAAATGATATGCATCGGCCCTGTATCATTGCCGATTGCAACACGGGCTTTTTTTGCTAACGCTGCGATCTCGATGAAATCTGTCTGGCTGGATAAATCACAAACCTGCGGGCAACGATCCAGAATCGCATCCAACACGTCGCCTTCTTTGGCCGTGCCCAGCATGACAGGCTGGATATTGCGTTCAATCAGGCAATGGGCGAGATCAGCGTATTTTTCAGCAGGCCAGCGTTTGTCGGGACGGTGTGGCGCACCACCCGGGACGAGCAGGGCGAAATGGCTATCCAGGTCAAAACGCGACAGGTCTGCCTCAGCCCAGGAAAGATCAGGCAGCGGTGTTGTAAAGATGCCTGCCATTTCCAGCTGTTCCGCCTGACGATCAATGGTGTGCATAAAATCACGTTGAGGATTGGCATGGGGATGGGAACAGCCACGTGCAATGCCCGACCATTTGACCTTTGATCCCATCAGCTTGAAATAGCCGGAAGAGCGATCAGAGGTCTGTAGGTCATAGACCCGATCAAAATTGCCGCTTTTTAACTGTTGGCGAAGTTTCAACGTGCGCCGAACCTGCCAAGCCTTGGGGCGCGCATCCTGCCAGACGGCATCAAAATAGCCACAAGCCTTACCCAAAGACATATAGGGTTTGGTCGTCAGTAACGTAATGTGGGCTTCGGGGTGATGATCGCGAATGGCTTTCATTGGGCCCAAGGCCTGCACAAAATCACCAAGGGCACTTAGCTTGATGACGAGGATACGTTCCTGCTTGTCGTTTGAATTGGGCATTAGGGTCAGGAGCCGATGGTTAGAACTTCGTTATAGACTTCAAGGGTTTTTGCGCACATGGCTTCTTTTGAAAATTCTGTTTCAATATGTGCCTTGGCTTTCTGGGCCATTTTTTCACGCTTGTCAGCTGACAGGTTCAGGCCTTTTTCAATGGCTTTTGCCATGGAACCAGCATCCCCCGGTTTACAGAGCCAGCCTGTTTCATCTTCAATCACGGTTTCGCGCGCCCCACCATGATCGGTTGCTACAACCGGGCGGCCCATGGCCTGGGCCTCGCAGACCACGCGACCGAAAGCTTCCGGATCGGTGGAAGCAGAAACAACAAGATCAGTCAACATATAGGCTGTCGGCATGTCATTACATTCATCCACAATGGTAACGATGCCTTGTAGATTGTTTTCCTTGATCTTGCGTTCCAGCAGTTTGCGATATTCTGTGCGACCCTGATCAGACCCGATCAACAGACAGCAGATATCGGTCCGGTTCAGCTTGGCAATTGCATCAATAAAGACCAATTGGCCTTTCCATCGCGTCAAACGACCGGGCAAGGCGATCACGGGCACACCGTCCGGGATATTCCATTGGGTGGTCAGCTTGACCAGACGCTCGGCTGTGACCTTGTCTGGATCAAAACGGAACAGATCGACACCACGGTGGATCAGGCGGATGATTTCGCGGCGCACGCCATAGATTTTGCGCATATGTCCGGCAATAAAGCTGGAAATGGCAATCACACGGTCACCCTTGGTCATAACCGAGTTATACCAGCGTTTAAAAGGATTACCGTGGCTGTATGTGCCATGGAATGTGGTGACAAACGGACGGTTGGTGCGTTTGGCTGCCCAATAAGCACTCCAGGCCGGGGCACGCGATCGTGCATGAACCAGATCAACGCGTTCTTTTCGGATCAGTCTGGCCAGACGCGTTGCATTTTTGCGCATGATGAAGAAGTTTTTCGAATCCACGGGCAGTTCGATATGTTCTGCGCCCACGCGGGTCAGTTCATGAACCATGGGTCCACCAGCAGAGGCCACAAGGGCACGTCCCCCGGCATTGACGATGGCTTCGGCCATTTCAACGGTGCCACGTTCAACACCACCTGTCACCATCGCGGGCAGCACCTGTAAAACGGTTGCGCGGCGGCTGGATAACTCGGGGGTTTGCGGGTCTGTGGGATTGGTGCTATCAATCATGCTTCTTATCTTTTTATGGCTTCTTATTTGGTGGTTCTAACCTATGACAACCGATCTTCCTACAGGAAATAGCGCACCATCCTTCTTAACACAAGAAAATGGTGAAAGAATCGCGTATCACTATAGCGCAGGGGCAGCACCCGGTGTAGTTTTTCTTCATGGTTTAATGTCAGATATGGATGGCGGCAAGGCCTTAGCCGTTGAAGAATATTGCAAAAAACGTGGTCAGGCTTTTTTGCGCTTTGATTGTCAGGGCCACGGCCAGTCAGATGGCGATTTCAAGGACGGAACGATTGAAAGATGGTCCAATGATACCGTGGATATGCTGGATAAGGTCTGCGAAGGTCCGCAAATCCTGATCGGATCCTCTATGGGGGGCTGGAATATGCTGCTTTCTGCCATGAAACGCCCGGAAAAAATCGCCGGATTGATCGGCATTGCTGCAGCGCCTGATTTTACCGAAGACCTGATGATGGATGATCTGACGCATGAACAGCATCACACCATTCAGGAACAGGGCTATGTGGAAATCCCGTCCGATTATGGGGATGAACCTTATGTGATCTCAAAAACGCTGCTGGATAACGGCCGGGAAAATCTGGTTTTGCGCAAACCCATCCCGCTGGATGTTCCGGTGCGCCTGCTTCATGGCAAAAAAGACGAAGATGTGCCTTGGGCGACAGCCTTAAAGATTGAACAGATGATTACATCCGATGATGTGGAAACCACATTTATCAAAAATGGCGATCACCGTCTCAGCGAAGATCACGACCTTGAGCGCCTGACGCGCACATTGGAAGCTTTGCTGAAACAGCTAGAGAGCAAAGCTTAGGCATTTATTGCCGCTTCTTATAATTGGTGCAGGTGCCTTAGATGCTGGATATGGATTAGGGTGCCGAGCCACTGGTTTTCGTAGCATTCCTTGATGGCGTCATCAAAACCCACTGCTTTTACAAGGCGTTTGGCGAAATCGGCCTGGTAGTCCCGGTTGCGATAGGTGCGTTGTTGTGCGTAAGTCATGGCATTTCTCCTCGTCTATAAGACAGTATATGAAATTGGTATTACCAATTAGTTAAGCAGGAGCCGTGCCAGAAAAATGAAGATTTCTAAAAATACTACTTGATAAACATATAAAGATTTCTTTATATTGTAATTCAGGTTTTATAGGGCATCTTGGCGATCCGTCGGGCTGCTTGTTTTTTAGACGCGCTGAACAAGCGCAGTACAAAGTGGAGAAACTCAATATGAGTGAATTTACCGATTATCAGGTTGCTGATATGAGCTTGGCCGACTGGGGCCGTAAAGAACTGACACTGGCGGAAGCTGAAATGCCAGGCCTGATGGCTCTGCGCGAGGAGTTCGGCGCATCACAGCCACTGAAAGGCGCGAAAATCGCCGGTTCCCTGCATATGACCATTCAAACAGCTTGCCTGATTGAAACACTGGTTGCGCTGGGTGCAGAAGTGCGATGGGTTTCCTGTAACATCTTTTCGACACAGGACCACGCTGCGGCTGCAATCGCTGCGGCTGGTATTCCTGTTTTTGCACATAAAGGCGAAACACTGGAAGAATACTGGGATTTCACACACCGTCTGTTTGCTTGGCACGACGGCACAACACCAAACATGATCCTGGATGATGGTGGCGATGCGACATTGTTGCTGCACCTTGGTCAAGACGCTGAAAAAGACCTGTCCGTTCTGGATAATCCAGGTTCTGAAGAAGAAGAAGTTCTGTTTGCTGCGATTAAAAAGCATATCGAAATTGACCCACAGTGGTACACAAAAGCCGCTAAAGACATCATGGGTGTGACCGAAGAAACAACAACAGGTGTTCACCGTCTGATCGAAATGGCGCAGAAAGAAACACTGCTGTTCCCTGCGATCAACGTAAACGATTCTGTAACCAAGTCCAAGTTCGACAACAAATACGGCTGTCGTGAATCCCTGGTTGACGGTATCCGCCGTGCAACTGACGTGATGATGGCTGGTAAAGTTGCTGTTGTTTGTGGTTATGGTGACGTTGGTAAAGGTTCTGCGGAATCTCTGCGTGCGTCCGGTTGTCGTGTACTGGTTACTGAAATCGACCCAATCTGTGCGCTGCAAGCTGCCATGGAAGGTTTCGAGGTTGTAACTGTTGAAGATGCCCTGCCAGAAGGTGACATTTACGTAACAACAACTGGTAACTTCGACATCATCCGTAAAGAACATATGGATGGCATGAAAGACGGCGCGATCGTTTGTAACATCGGTCACTTCGATAACGAAATTCAGATTGCTGCGCTGAAAAACTACAAGTGGACAAACATCAAGCCACAAGTTGACCAGATTGAATTCCCGGATGGCCACAAGATCATCATGCTGGCAGAAGGTCGCTTGGTTAACCTCGGTTGTGCAACAGGTCACCCATCATTCGTGATGTCTGCCTCCTTCACCAACCAGGTTCTGGCGCAGATCGAACTGTTCAAAAACAACGAAGACGGCAAATACGAAAAGCAAGTTTACGTCCTGCCGAAACACCTGGACGAAAAAGTGGCTGCTCTGCACCTGGAAAAACTGGGCGTGAAGCTGACCAAACTGTCACAGGAACAAGCAGACTACATCGGCGTTTCCGTCAATGGTCCGTTCAAACCAGAAGCTTATCGTTACTAAGTTTCAGACGGTTTGCAGTTAGAAAAAGCCCTGCATTGGAAGATGCAGGGCTTTTTTGCCTGGTTTAATCAGCAGCAATGACACCACGGCTCAGCTGGTCGCGTTCAATGGATTCAAACAGGGCTTTGAAATTACCTTCCCCGAACCCTTCATCTTTTTTGCGTTGAATAAATTCAAAGAAGACAGGTCCCATCAGGGTGTTTGAGAAAATCTGCAAGAGCAAACGCGGATCGTCATCCTTGGTGGATCCATCCAGCAGAATGCCACGACTTTGCAGTTCACCAACAGGTTCGCCATGACCGGGCAGGCGTTCGTCCAGCATTTCATAATAAGCATCAGGTGGGGCGGTCATAAAGGGCACGCCTTTTTCTTTCAGCTTGTCCCAGCAGGCGATCAGATCGTCACACAAAAGCGCAATGTGCTGGATGCCTTCTCCGTTAAATGCCATCAGATATTCTTCGATCTGGCCTGTGCCGCCCGTTGCTTCTTCATTGAGGGGGATACGAATTTTGCCATCCGGTGCGGTCATGGCTTTTGATTTCAGCCCGGTATATTCACCCTTGATGTCGAAATAACGCAGTTCTTTGAAATTGAACAGTTTCTCATAATAATTGGCCCAGAATTCCATACGACCGCGATAGACATTGTGGGTCAGGTGATCAATGACGTGGAAGCCGCATCCTTCCGGTTTGCGATCTACCCCTTCGATGAATTCGAAATCAATATCGTAAATGGATACGCCTTCTTCATAGCGATCAATCAGGTAGATCGGGGCACCACCAATACCTTTGATGGCAGGGAGTTTCAGCTCCATGGGGCCTGCCGGGATATCAATGGGTTGTGCACCCAGTTCTAGCGCGCGTGCGTAGGCTTTGTGAGAATCACGTACACGGAATGCCAGGCCACAGGGGGAGGGGCCATGTTCTTCGGCAAAATAGGCAGCCAGGCTTTTGGGTTCTTTATTCAGAATAAAATTGATATCGCCCTGACGATACAAATCCACGTCTTTTGAGCGATGTGTTGCGACTTTGGTAAAGCCCATCATTTCGAAAACAGGCTCGATTACGTTTGCTTCGGGTGCTGCGAATTCCACAAACTCAAAGCCTTCTAACCCCATTGGGTTTTCAAATAGATCAGTCATTTAGAGATCTCCGTTAATATGTCGTGAATGGTTGTAAAACAGCCATTCATGCAGGCGGGGACCCGGAAATTCCTCTGATGCTTTTTGAAAGCCACTGTGCGATGGTTAGATACACAATAATCCTCAGTTTCTAAATCTAATTCAGATAGTTTGGAGGAATTCCAAATTAATTTCAAGTGAAATAATTTCAAAAGAAACTAAATGCGCCTTATCGTTTATGTGGCATACAACCTTATTCAATCGCTGGATATTTTGAAATGCGACCCAATATAAGGTAGAACAGGGACTTCACTTCAGGAAGCATGTCGCATAAATGTCCAAGCAATATATTACATATGAACATCTGAGTCGCCTGCTGGATGCGGCCTCGCTGGTGTCTATTATCTCAACGGATATTGACGGGGTGATCACCGTATTTAACCCTGGTGCAGAACGGATGCTGGGATATTCTGCCGAAGAAATGGTGTGCAAGCAGACGCCTGCGATCATTCATTTGCTTGATGAAGTCATTGAACGCGGGGCAGAACTCACCGAACAATATGGTCGCCCTATCGAAGGGTTTGAGGTCTTCGTTGTCGAAGCTCTCCGCTGTGGCTATGAGGAACGCGAATGGACCTATATCTGTAAAGACGGAACGCACATTCAAGTCAATCTGGGTGTCACCCCCATCCGTGATGAAGAAGGGGAGTTGAAGGGCTATCTGGGGGTCGCAACCAATATCACTGAACGGGTAGCGGCCGAGAAAGCGGCCTTTGACGCAAAGGTGCTGGCCGATAAAGCCAATGCGGCCAAGACCCAGTTTTTATCGACCATGAGCCATGAAATCCGCACGCCGCTTAACGGCATTTTGGGGATTGCGAACCATTTGAACGACACGGTGCTGGATCAAACTCAGCGTAAATATGTGCAGACGATCTTGCATTCCGGTGATGTGTTACAAAGCATCCTGAACAATATTCTGGATATGGGAAAGATCGAAAGCGATCATCTGGAACTGGAATATGCCGATTTCGACCTGATTGAACTGGTCAATAGCGTAGTCGATAATGCGAGACATTCTATCAACGAAAGTAAGGTGAAACTCAGGACGGATATCACCGGGCTATCAACGCAGTTTTTTGTTGGCGATCAGTTGCGCATCTCTCAGGTGCTTTGGAATCTGGTCAGTAATGCGATTAAATTTACCCAGGAAGGCGAGATCAAAGTGACTGTTTCCGGGCGGGTTCTGGATGGGGGCGAGCGTGTACGTGTAAACCTTTCTGTTTCCGATACCGGGATCGGGATTGCTTCGGATAAACTGGACAGTATCTTTGAACCTTTCACGCAGGAAGATAATTCCATCAGCCGTAAGTATGGCGGCAGTGGGTTAGGGTTGTCCATCGTGAACAAACTCTGTTCATTGATGGAGGGGAGTTTGAAGGTTGAAAGCCAGCAGGAATGTGGCACCACCTTTGCCATGACATTTGATCTGGCGATCTCGCAAGCCTATTCACAGGCCTTGCCGTTCCAAAAAGGTAAAGAGAGTGAAAAAGATTTCGCCAAGCTGAACATCCTTGTAGCTGAAGATAATCACATAAATGCGCAAGTCATTATGAACTATCTGGACAAGCTCGGCTGCACCCATAATCTGGTCAAAACCGGCTGTGCGGCTGTGCAATCGGCAAGCGAACAGACCTACGATCTGATCTTGATGGATATTCAGATGCCGGAAATGGACGGGATCACGGCAACAAAGCTGATCCGGGAAAATGGCGGGGCGGAAATTCCCATTATCGCGCTGACAGCTGAAGCTTTTGAAGAACAGAAAAATACGTTCTTCAGTGTTGGCATCAACGATATCCTGACTAAACCCTATACGCGTGATCAATTGATTGCTGCGCTGGAGAAACATGCATTCATTGAGTAAAGCATATGCTTGAAATCCCAGGCTGACAATGATATCTCTTTGACAGGTAGTCAGGGCTGCCTTCCCGCAAAAGACGGTGTCACCCTTAATGATCTAACGAAATATAGATTAAATTTTCAAAATTACTTTTAAGTTGGCAAGCGGGTCTGTCGATAGATTTAGGAGTATTTTTGATCATGTATAGATCAATTGATGAACTGAAAATCCGTGCAAAAAAATTGCAAAAACGATTGAATGCTGGCGAGTCTGAAATCTTGTCTGCTTTTAAATTAGATGTGTCTGCCGCACAAGATCTAAGGCGTAAAACCTGTTTGAACCAAATTGCCAAACAGGTCGGATTTATCGATTGGAACCACGCCAAAATTACATTGTCGGGTATGTCGACACCGGACAGTGACATGGGTAAAATGTGGTATTCTGGTCAATGTACGGCTTTGTTAAATAACTGGTTTGCAGATTATGATGAGGCTCAAATTTATCTGGCAGAAAATCCTGATATGTATCTGCTCCCATATAAGCGCCAGTTTATGGTGGTGAAGGATGATTTCATCAAAGTGATTGGGCTTGATCAAGATTGCGATGAATATTGGAAAAAGGTTAATAACAATTTAGTCGCGGCTTATGGCAGCAATGCTTGGCATGAGCTTGTGTGGCGGCGCATTCAATCCTATTGAGTGCCATGACGCACGCGTTGCGTCATAATGGGTTTATGTCGAAGGATGGTTTTAACCCATTAGCCCACAGCGCGTCTGCGGGCTGACACTAGAAGAATATCGTCTCTCAAGCCAATTCGTGGACTTCCTTTTCTTTCTTTACCTTGGTGGTGAAGCTGTAGAGCAGTTCGTCCGTCTGTTGGTCGCGACCCTTCAGCACAATGTCGTAGCCCCAGAGCACTTTGAGATGTTTCAGCACCTCATCGCAGTAGGGTTCATGCAGTGTCACATCGTTTTTGATGCGATGGCGCAAATAGAGGGTGCGATTACCGCGCATATTCACATCGACGACCTGAATGTCCGGTTCTTGCAAGGACAGGTTATAGGTATCAGCCAAGGCGTTGCGCACATCGCGATAGCCTGCATTATTATGGATAGCGTTGACTTCCAGAGCAGACTTCCTCGCATCGTCATGAATGGAAAAGAGTCGCATTTTACGCATCAGATGGGGGCTGAGATATTGCAGGATGAAGCTTTCATCGCGGTAATTCGCCCAGGCGTCCAGCAAGGTGTCGCGCCATTCCCCATTGCCTGCAATGTCCGGGAACCATTCACGGTCTTCGTCGGTCGGGTCCATACACATGCGTTTGATATCCATCATCATGTTAAACCCAAGGGCATAAGGGTTGATGCCGTTGTAGCGGGGATCATCAAATTCCGGCTGGAAGACCACACTGGTATGGCTGTGGAGCATTTCCAGCATGGCCCCTTCGGTAATCAATCCCTTGTCATACAGGCGGTTGAAGATGGTGTAATGAACGAAGGTGGCGCAGCCTTCATTCATCACTTTGGTTTGTTTTTGCGGATAGAAATACTGCGAGATATTGCGCACGATCCGTAAAATTTCGCGTTCCCACGTTGACAGGATCGGGCTGTTCTTTTCCAGGAAATAAAGCAGATTCTCTTCCGGCAGTTTGAAGGTGTCGCGGCGTTTTTTCTTTTCGATCTCGTCTTCGGATGGTTCAGTGTCGTCTTCTTCATTGATGGGCACTGTGCGCCAGAGATCGTTATAGGTATGTTCTTCATATTCCTCGCGCTCTTTATTCTTTTTATGAAGCGCTTCTTTGGACAGTTTGGGTGGGCGGCGGTAGCGAAAGACGCCTTGATCCATCAAGGCATGGGCAGCATCCAGAATGTCTTCCACCCGTTCGCGGCCATGGCGTTCTTCGCATTTGGCGATATAGTCACGGGCAAAAGACAGATATTCCAGAATGCCTTCCGCATCGGTCCATTGCTGAAAAAGATAGTTGTTCTTAAAGAAATGGTTATGGCCGAAGGCAGCGTGCGCCATGACAAGGGTCTGCATCGCCATGGAACTGTCTTCCATATTATAGCTGATACAGGGACTGGAATTGATGACGATTTCATAGGCCAGACCTGAATAGCCGCGCCGATAACTATGTTCGTCCTGGACAAACCGTTTGCCGAACGACCAGTGTTTATACATCAACGGCAGACCAATGGCAGAATAAGCATCCAGCATTTGTTCAGACGATATGATCTCGATCTGATTGGGGTAGGTATCCAGATGCAGTTCTTCGCGCGCAATCTCTTCAATGGCGTCATAGGCCTTGGACATCAGATCAAATGTCCATTCGGACCTTTCAAAAAGGGGCTTTGTTTTTTTGCTCATTATGATACCCCGTTTATATCTTTGGCAAAGAGGTCGCGGAACACGCCATAGATGTCGCCGGGCTCAGAAATTTTGCCCATTTTAAACAGGGACCAGGCGTCGCGCACCTGACGGTATGACCGCCAGAGTGCGGAGCCTCCCTCACCATTACGTACAATGTCCATTTCGCGTTCATCAACCACTTCGATGTAAGTGTAATATTGTAAAAGCGGTAAAATATCGTCATTCAGCATCTTGATGCAGGCCTCGGAATCCCCATTGATATTGTCCCCGTCTGACACTTGTGCGCCATAGATGTTCCAGATATCTGCCGGATAACGTTTTTTCTGCACCTTGATCATTTCTTCCAATGCGCGACTGACGACTGTGCCACCACTTTCACGTCCGTAAAAGAAGGTTTCTTCATCCACTTCGGAAGCCACATGGGTGTGACGGATAAAGACAATCTCGGTATATTCATATTTGCGATCCAGAAACAGGTGGAGCAACAGGAAGAACCGTTTGGCCAGTTCTTTTTCCCGTTCCCCCATGGATCCGGATACATCCATCAGGCAGAACATGACGGCTTTGGAATTGGGTTGCGGCACTTTTTCAAAAGCGTGGTAGCGCACATCGATGGGATCAATAAAACCGACCACCTGGCGTTTGCGCATCAGCTTTTCAAGCTCGGCCTTTAATTCTTCCAGCCGTTCCTGCTGGCGCGGGCCCAGACGTTTTTTGGCTTCCAGTTCTGCAATTTTTGCTTCCAGCTCTTCAATCTCATCCTTTTTGGGGCGTTTCAAGGCCATGCGCCGGGCAAGGGATTGGCGCATGGTGCGCACAAGGGTGATGTTAGAAGTACTGCCCGTGGTGCGATAGCCTGCATGTTTGGTTTGGAAGTTCTTGGTATCGGTCAGGGATTTCTTGACAAGGGCGGGCAGTTCCAGATCTTCAAAAAACAGATCAAGGAATTCATCGCGCGTCAGGGTGAAGCTGAAATTATCTTCCCCACCGCCATCTTCGGACGCTTTCTTCCCCTGTCCCCCAGCCCCTTGTTGTGGGCGGTTGATGGTATCGCCGGGCACAAATTCTTTATTGCCCGGAAAGACCCGGTCTTTTTTGCCGGAACGCGGATCTTTTAAGAATTTGGGTTCTTCAATCCCTTTGGATGGAATGGTGATGGTTTCGCCACTGGCCAAATCTTTGATGCTGCGGTCTTTCAGCGATTTATTGACGACTTCCTTGATGCGGGCACGGGCACGGTGAACAAACCGTTGTCTGTTCCCCATGCTCTTGCCTTTTGGATTTTCGCGGCGGTCCACAAAATAGCGCATGTAGGCCCCCTTTCTTATCCGGCTTTATTGACGCGCATATACCATTCCACCAACCGACGGACTTGCCGTTCTGAATATCCATGTTCTTTCATGCGTTCGACGAACTCGCCATGTTTGGCTTCGGTCTCGCCATCTTTCTTCGATCCGAAACTGATGACCGGCAGCAAGTCTTCCACTTGATTGAACATATGTTTTTCAATGACATCGCGCAGTTTTTCATAAGATGCCCAGTTGGGGTTTTTGCCTTTGTTGTTGGCACGTGCACGCAGCACGAATTTGACCACTTCGTTGCGGAAATCTTTGGGGTTGGCGATGCCTGCTGGTTTTTCGATCTTGGACAATTCCCCATCCAGAATTTCGCGTTCAAACATCTGGCCTGTATCCGGGTCTTTGAAATCCTGTTCTTCAATCCAGGCATCTGCATAGGCGATGTAACGGTCAAACAGGTTTTGCCCATATTCGGAATAGGATTCCAGATAGGCACGTTGAATTTCATTACCGATAAATTCAGCATAGCGCGGGGCCAGTTCGGATTTGATGAAATCCAGATATTCTTCTTCCTGTTCTTTCGGGAATTGTTCGCGCTTGATCGCCATTTCCAGCACATACATCAGATGAACTGGATCGGCAGCAATCTCTGCGGTGTCATAGTTGAAAGTTTGAGACAGCACCTTAAAGGCAAAGCGGGTGGAAATCCCGGTCATGCCTTCATCCACGCCTGCCATATCGCGATATTCCTGCACGCTTCTGGCTTTCGGGTCGGTATCTTTCAGGTTTTCCCCGTCATAGACCCGCATTTTGGAAAATAGGGTGGAATTATCATGGGCTTTAAGCCGTGTCAGGACCGAGAACTGAGCCATCAGACGCAAGGTTTCTGGTGCGCAGGTGGCTTCATTGAGCTTGGAAGACTGCAGCAGTTTTTCATAGATTTTGGTTTCTTCACTGACCCGCAGACAGTAAGGCACCTTAACGATGCAAATCCGATCCAGGAAGGCTTCGTTGTTTTTGTTGTTTTTAAACTGGGTCCATTCACTTTCATTCGAATGGGCAAGCACGATCCCCTGATAAGGAAACGCCCCAAAACTTTCGGTGCCCAGATAGTTTTCTTCCTGTGTCGCGGTCAACAGCGGGTGCAGAACCTTGATCGGGGCCTTGAACATTTCGACAAATTCCATGATGCCTTGGGTGGTGCGGTTTAGGCCGCCACTAAAGCTATAGGCGTCGGGGTCATGTTGACTGAAATGTTCGAGTTGGCGGATATCGACTTTACCGACAAGGGTAGAGATATCCTGGTTGTTTTCGTCGCCCGGTTCCACCTTGGCGACACAGCGTTGATGCAGCTTGGACGGCATCAGGCGCACCACGCTGAATTTTGAAATGTCGCCATCAAATTCCTGCATCCGCTTGGACGCCCAGGGCGACATCAGGCCGCTTAGGCGACGTCGGGCGATATTATATTTATCTTCAAACAGATCACCGAATTTGGATGGATTGAACAGACCAAGGGGGGATTCAAAGACCGGACTGATGGCATTACCCGCTTTTAAAACGTAAATCGGGCATTCTTCCATCAGGCTTTTCAGCCGTTCTGCAATGGATGATTTACCACCGCCCACAGGCCCAAGCAGATAAAGCACCTGTTTTCTTTCTTCCAGGCCTTGTGCTGCATAATTGAAATATCCGGCGATCCGTTCAATCGTATCTTCCATCCCGTAAAAATCTTTGAAAGAGGGATAGATTTTAAGCGTTCGATTTTGGTATATCCGGCCCAGAACAGGGTCGTTATTCGTGTCTAAAAATTCCGGTTCGCCCATGGCATGAACCATACGTTCAGGCGCGGTGGCGAACATCATTTTGTCTTCGCGACAGCCCAGCAGATATTCCTGCAGGGACATCTCTTCCTGGCGTTCTTTAGCATAAATTTCCGAATATAGATCAAACACTTCCATATCAGGCTCCTTTTCTCGGCGTGAACCGTTTTTCGATGGGCCTAGTCGAACGCTTGCACGCCTCATTTCCTCGGTATGTTCTTTTATATAAGTGAGGCTGAATTTTTGTATTTCAATGTCAGAAATGGAAATTTATCGAATAAAATCATCACTTTTTCGCGAGTGTGTGATGGCTACTCTGGTATTATATTTTGAAAAGGTTGTCCTACTTGTGATTTAAAAGTGCAAGGTACGCTTCCCATATGGCTGATCTGGCCTATATTCAAACGGTTGTGCATCGCATATAAAGTGCGTAGAATCGCATCTGTTCTCTATCTTATTTCTTGGTTTTAAATGAATTCTCTTGGCGCATTTCTGTTGGGCGTGATTGCAATGGCGGGGTTGGCTATCCCGGCCATCGTCTGGCTGTGGCGTAAAGACAAGGCGGCTATTGAAGAACGTGAGAAACTCGG
This sequence comes from Terasakiella sediminum, assembly GCF_033100395.1. Lineage (NCBI taxonomy): Bacteria > Pseudomonadati > Pseudomonadota > Alphaproteobacteria > Rhodospirillales > Terasakiellaceae > Terasakiella > Terasakiella sediminum. Next base: position 187,853 of record NZ_JAWLVJ010000002.1, read on the forward strand.
TCAGCAGATTATTCAGTTGCAGGAAGTACTGGTCGGCATGCCCGATGGGCTTTATCGCTGGAATGTGGTCAATGGGGTGGAAAATTGTTCTGCCCGTATGGCTGTGATGCTGGATCTCGCCAAGGGTACGCAGTCACGATATGGTGAAATCTTGCAGTGTTTTGATGATGACGCGGCGCGCACGCTGGATGGATCGGTTAATCAGCTTCACCGCGAAGGTCTAAGTTTTGATCTGATCCTGCCTCTAAAAGGTGGGGATGACCGGGTGGTGCAGGCAGTTGGCCAACGGGTCTTGAGCGAAGACGGCCAACCGTTGGTGGATTTGCTGTGGATGCGTCTGGCAAATGAAGCCGTGGTTGCCAATGGCCCTATGGCGAAATCCTTAAACGTCATGACCCATGAACGTAATCGTCTTCTTTCTGTTTTGGATGCTTTGCCTTTACCTATCTGGATGCGTGATGCAGCCGGACATATAATTTATCGCAATGCTGCCGCCCCAGATGGGGATCACAGTCAGACCATCGCCCAACGCGCGATGGAAGCCGGGCGGGAAGTGCGCGAACGTCTAAGTCTGCCTGTGGGGCAGGATGCGCATTTGTTTGAAGTCTGTGAAATCCCACTGGCAGGGGGGGAAGGCTTTATTGGTCTGGCTGATGACGTTTCTTCCACCGAAGCGCAGATTGAGGTCGCCAAACGTGGCGAAAGCCTGTTGCGCGCTGCCCTTGAAAATCTGGTTACCGCCATCGCAATCTTTAACGGCGATACCCGGCTTAGCTTTTATAACACCGCGTATGCAAGACTATGGGGGTTGGATCCGCGCTGGCTGGATAGTCATCCGTCATATGGGGAAATTCTGGATCGCCTGCGCGAAACACGGAAACTACCGGAATATGCCAACTTCAAAGCGTTCCGTCAGGAACAGCTGGCTCTGTTTGTTGAACTGGAACGCCCCGAAGAAAGCAGTCTGCATTTACCGGATAATTCGACCCTGCGTGCCATTGTCAGTCCACACCCGGTCAGTGGTCTGGTCATGACTTTTGAAGATGTCAGTGATACATTGGCACTTGAAAGTTCCAACAAAGCCTTGGCCGCCGTTCAACGTGAAACGCTGGACAATCTGTTTGAAGGGGTCGTGGTGTTTGGCCCGGATGGTAAGGTCCGTCTGTTTAATCCAGCCTTTGCAAATATCTGGCAATTGTCCCACGAATTCCTATCCGGTGCCCCGCGCATCACGACCGTGGTGGAACAATGTAAGGATTTTTATCAGGGCGTCGAGGACTGGGCGAGTTTTAAAGAACAACTGGTTGCGCGCATCATGATGCGTGAACCCAACTCCCAACGTTTGATGCGCAGTGATGGCTCCATCCTTGAATTTGCCTCCGTTCCCTTGCCTGATGGCGGATCGCTTTTGTCCTATCTGGATGTGACCGACAGTGCAGTGGTGGAACAGGCCTTGCGCGAACGATCGGACGCGCAGCATGAAGCAGACGTGTTGAAATCCGAATTTATTGCCAATGTGTCTTATGAAATCAGAACGCCACTGACCACCCTTGTGGGCTTTGCTGATTTGCTGTGTGAAGAATATTTTGGCGAGCTGAACAAGCGCCAGATGGAATATGCCCAAGGGATTCAGAAAAGTGCGGGTCAGCTCAGCACATTGGTATCTGACATTCTTGATCTGGCAACGATTGAGGCTGGGCAGGTCGCCCTGGAACTGGATAATATTGATGTTCAGACAATGATGGTGAGCGTCCTTTCTCTGGTGAAAGAAAGTGCCAAACGTAATCGAATCGCGCTTGATTTTGAATGTCCGCAGGATATCGGCTGGATCACGGCGGATGAAAAAAGGCTCAAGCAGGTCATGTTCAACTTGCTTACCAACGCCATTCGCTATACACCGCCGGGAGGAAGCGTGACCTTAAGTGCGTTCAGGGAAAATGATCAGTTGATCTTTAGTGTGGGCGATACCGGGCAGGGCATTGCACGTGCCGATCAGGATCGTATCTTCGGAAGTTTTGAGCGTGGCGAAACCCATGGCACGGGTGAAGGCGGGGCTGGTCTTGGTTTGACACTGGTGAAACGCTTTATTGAATTACATGGCGGGACGGTGACACTTGATTCCATTCCGCAGAAAGGAACCGTGGTGACGTGCCGACTGCCACTAAAGGGAAATTGAGATGACTGAATTGAACATCGAAGAAGTTGCTGAAAAGCTGGCTGGCATTCGCGATATCATTATTGATCGCGAAGGTGAAGACGTTCAGGATCAGTTTGAGGTTGGCCCTTATATTTTGATTGTGAATATCGACGGCAGCGGCTATAGCGAGGATGAAGAGGTATTCACCCTGATCCAGGTGGAAAAGGGGCCGATGGGGATGGAAACGCTTCTGGCCTGTGCGGTTGAAAATGAAGACGGTGACAGTTATGTCATCTGCGGGGAAGATGATGACCTGCTGGATCAGTTGGAAGGTGCGCGTGAAATGGCCTACCGTCACTGGCACTGGCTTGATTTGCCAAACGTACTGCCCGGCACCGAAATAGAAGATGATGAAGACGATTTAGACGATGACGATAATTTCTAAAGACTACAAATTTTACGCAGGGTTTCTGCGTTTTGTCGCGAACAAGACGGACAAAAGCGATGTTACAGTCAATGCAATGATGGCAGAACTGGCACAAGCGGCAGACCAATTGGACCATGGCAGTACCTTTACCTTGCTGGCAAGTCGCGCGCAGGCGGCGTCGCGCGGCTTTGCAGGGGTTGCGCAATTTTTGCAGCACCGCATCCTGCCAGAAGCTCAGGCTCATGGGGATCAAAATGCGTTGAGCCAGCTGGAATGGGCGGTGGCGGCATCGCTGCAAATTGGTCGCGCCATGATCCTGCATCTGGATGATGTGGAACCTGAAAAGATGGCTACAGCCTTTATTGAAATTCAGATGCCACCCCTTGATCGGGTGCCGGGTCTGCAGGAAGAAACTGACAAACCGACATTGCATTAATTGGCCCTATGGTTCATAGTATGGAAAACATACAAATGGGGCAGACAGGTTGATGTCGGATATTCTTTGCGAAGACACATTGAATGAATTGGTCGAACAAGTGGGCAGCGAACTTGTTGAAACGCTTCTCGGTGATTTGGCCGATGACGCAGGCGGACGTGTAACACGCATGCAGGACCTGCTGGCACAGGGTGAAATGGATGAATTGCGCAAGGAAGCTCATACGCTGAAGTCATCTTCCGGTACGCTTGGTCTGAAAGTCGTTTCTGAAAATGCAGCGATTATTGAACGCAAGCTTGTTACTGGCGAAGGCCCGGATGTGGCACCGATCGTTCCCACCCTTCCAGCTTTGCTGGAAGAAGGTCTGGCTGCGGCGAACGCCTGGATTGCCGGGAAATAATCTTAACTTCTATTTCTTGCCCGCATTTTTGGGATTGTGGATCTGGTCGTGATTGACCACGTCCCAGCTCATGCCTTCGTTGCGGAAAATCCGTTTGTTTAGACGGGTATAATCAGCCACATCATGGTCCAGACGCTGACCAACCACGATGCATTTTAAGGTTTCTTTCCCTGTATTCACCATTGTATGAGGCAGACCGCCTGCGCGGTACCCAATAAAATCACCGGGGCCGATATCGTGGGGTTCTTCATCAATAATGACCTGGCCTGTGCCTTCCAGAATGTAAGTACATTCATCTTCAAAATAATGCACATGGCATTCAGTGGATTCCCGGCCCGGTTCCAGCTCAATAATATGAAAGCCCAGACCTTTAAGGCCTGTCAGGTCGCCTAAAGATTTATTTGTGCGAACGGCATTATCGTTCAGGAAATGGGTCTTTTGCAGCCCTTCCATCGCGTCGATTTCTGCTTTTTTGATGATGTATTTATCCATTGTCTAGCGCCCAGTCGATTGCTTTTTCTACATGAATTTGTGTGGTGTCATAAAGGGGTACATCCGTTTGATCCTGCTGCACGAGCAATGCGATTTCGGTGCAGCCCAGAATGACCGCCTCACAGCCTTCTTCGGCCATATCCTCGATGATGGCGAGGTAAAGTTTGCGGGAATCTTCCTTGATCTCACCCAGGCAGAGTTCATCATAAATGATCTGATGGACCCATTCGCGTTGGGCTTCATCTGGGACCATGACTTCAATCCCATGATGCTGGGTCAGATACCCTTTGTAGAAATCCTGTTCCATGGTGAACTTGGTGCCCAAAAGACCGACACGTTTGATACCGTCTTCTTTAAGCTTCTGCCCCGTCGCATCGGCAATATGCAACAGCGGAATGGTCAGGGCCTCTTCAATCGCAGGGGCCACTTTATGCATGGTGTTGGTGCAGATCATCAGGAAATCCGCACCGGATTTTTCAACACCGACGGCGGCTTCTGTCAGGATTTTTGCAGTTTTATCCCAATCCCCTGCGTGTTGCAGTTTTTCAATCTCTGCAAAATCTACACTATGCAGGCTGATGCGTGCGGAATGCAGGCCGCCCAGACGGTCCTTAACCCCTTTGTTCAGCCCTTTGTAATAGCTTTGTGTAGATTCCCAGCTCATCCCGCCGAGCATGCCGATACATTTCATTTATGTCATCTCCGCCAAAGCTTTATCAAAGCGGTTGAAGAGTTCTTCCAGATCACCCTGTTCACTGATCAGTGGGGGACAGAAGGCAATACAGTCACCGGGCATGGCGCGCAGGATGACACCATGATTTTCACATTTTTTAACCAGCGTTGGTCCCATGGCTTGCGCCGGGTCAAACGGTGTTTTGGTCGCTTTATCCGCTGACAGTTCAAGCGCCCCGATCAGTCCGACGCCACGCACTTCGCCGACCAGCGGATGGTTGGCATAGGATTGCAGGCGATCCTGAAAATAAGGACTGACGGCATTAACCTGACCCAAAATGTCACGTTCTTCATAGATATTCAGCACTTCAAGGGCAACGGCGCAAGGCACCGGATGCCCACCATAGGTCAGGCCATGACCGAAGACACCCAGTTCATGACTGCGTTCTTTCACCGTTTGATAAAGGTGGTCCGAAACCATCAGTGCTGATATGGGAAGATAGCCCGATGACATCTGTTTTGCCAGTGTCATCATGTCCGGCTTTGCCCCCAGCAGTTCAGATCCAAACATTTTACCTGTACGGCCAAAGCCACAGATGACTTCGTCAGCGATTAACAGGATATCGTATTTCTTAAGAACAGCCTGAATTTTCGGGAAGTAATCTTTTGGTGGCAGGATCACACCGCCCGCGCCCTGGATGGGTTCTGCAAACATCGCCCCGATGGTCTCTGCGCCTTCTGCGATGATCAACTCTTCCAGTTCTTCAGCCATGCGGGTGGCGAAGTCTTCTTCGCTTTCCCCATCTTTGCCATAGCGATAATAATGCGGGCAGTTGGTCTGAAGGATGCGTTCACTCGCGGGCAGGTCAAACCCGTTTTGGGCATAGGCCAGCCCGGTCATGCTGCCAGCAGCAATGGTGACGCCGTGATATGCTTTGTTGCGCGCGATAATCTTCTTTTTTTCCGGCTTGCCGCGTGCATTGTTATAATACCAGACCAGCTTTATGGCGGTATCGTTGGCTTCAGACCCTGAATTACAGAACAACGCGCGGTCTAGTCCCTCTGGTGTCACTTCGACCAGCTTTTGCGACAGTTTGGCCGTGATGTCCGGCACTTTGCTGGAGAAACTGTGATAAAACGGCAGGGTTTCCATCTGCTTTTGCGCAGCCGCCACAAGACGCGGTTCACTGAAACCCAGCGACGCACACCATAGACCGGATAGTCCTTCGATATATTCCTTGCCGTCTTCACCATAAACGCGCACACCGTCCCCCCGGCTGATCACCAAAGGGCCTTGTTCTTCATGAACTTTCAGATTGGTATAAGGGTGTAGATGATAGGTCGTATCAATGGCAGAGGTGGAATTTGGCTTGAAGGACATGGATTGATCCAGACGTTTGAAATGTTCTTGTTAATTTGATCAAACGGTATTCTGGGCACAGCGTCAAGCCGAGAATTGTCACCATTCAATTGTGGGCATTTCTACCAAGCGCACCTGTCCCGCAAAAAGGGCCTTATCCTGCAGGGTCAGGGGGAGGCTGATGGTTGACGGACCACCACTTGTCGCAGGTTTGGCGAGACCACCCAGAACGACTTTTGCCATACTGGCGTTGGGGCCACGGATAATCCCGACACGGCGCATGCGCTCCACCGTTTCAAAGAAGCCTTTTATGCGGGCGGTAAAGGCACCGACGGGTTGTAATTCTCCATCCAGGGCGATTGTGCCATTCCCCTGTAAAGACAAGGTTCCATAAGACAGCTGAACACGTTTGGCTTCCAGTGTGCCACCTGCATCGCGCCATGTTTCAAGATCGTTTGTTGTAAGTCCGGACTGGGCAAAATTCTGATCGAAATAGCCGCGCAAAACCACTTCATCCAGTTTACGCCCCAGCCCCGCAATGCTGACAGGCAGGGTGATATTTGATCCTTGGAGGTTATAATCATAATTGCCGCTGGAAAGGCGCTCACCGCCTAGGCTGAAGTCTTTGATAACAAAGCCGCGCCCTGTTGTCTGTGGTTCCAGGTTCAGGTCTTTTACCTTAACGTCCAGATGATCTGGCAATCCGTCAGACATCCAGTCCAGTTCAATATTGAATTCTTTCGCTGTTCCGTTGAAGCTGACTTTGCCGGAACGGAAACTCTGTTGTTTGGCGAGGTTAATCTTCAAGGTGCGCAGAGACCACGGCAAAGGCACAACCGAGAAATCAACCGTGCGATGGGACCAGATCCATGGGCGTTTGCCCTGATCGTCTTTAGGCGGGGCAAAGGTGACGCCGCTTAAGGTCGCTTTGACACTAAAGGGAAAGCCGCTGATACGGGCTTTCTTTTCATCAAAGCTTGCAAGGTACCCTTCCGCCTTTCGTGCTTCAAACCAGTCCTGCACGCCAGAGCGCAAGCTCATGGAGGTGACAAACCATGCGATCACGTAAAGAACGATCAGGACGGTCAGGATCAGCAAACCGGTCATGGAATAACGTCCCGCACGTACGAGCAATGGTTCCTTATAGGTCATTGCCGGGTGTTTTTTGATGGGATGGGGGACGCGCGCCATGGGTGCTAAAGCTCTTCGCTGAAAGAAATTTTTAGATGTTATAACCGACATTTATCCATCCGCCAATGAACATTGGTTGACGAATGTAAATAGATGTTCCAAATAACAAGCATGAATGAAATTCGCCATGAACAGAAAAGCGGTCTGGAAATCCCGACAAGTGCGCCCAAAGGCTCGCTCATTCGCGGGATGGAGGTCATCAAGGGCTATCTCAAGACGCTGGAAGCCAAGCCTGGCGTCTATCGCATGTTCAATGAAAAGGGCGATGTGCTTTATGTGGGCAAGGCCAAATACCTGAATAAACGGGTGGCGAATTACACCACGCCGCAGCGCCTGACCATCCGTATTCAGCGCATGGTGTCGGAAACCCATGCCATGGAATTCATCACCACCCATACCGAAGCTGAAGCGTTGCTTTTAGAAGCCAATCTGATCAAGAAGCTGAAGCCGCGCTATAATATTCTGCTGCGTGACGACAAATCCTTTCCGATGATTTTGGTAACGGGGGATCATGACTTTCCGCAAGTGCTGAAACATCGCGGGGCCAAGAACCGGAAAGGCAAATATTTTGGCCCCTTTGCCTCGGCCTGGGCGGTGAATGAAACGTTGAATACCTTACAGCGTGCCTTCCTGTTGCGTCCTTGTTCGGACAGTATCTTTTCTGCGCGCACGCGTCCTTGTTTGCAGTATCAGATCAAACGTTGCAGTGCACCTTGCGTGGATCGGATTTCGCAAAAGGAATATGGCGTACTGGTGAAAGAGGCTGAACGTTTTCTGCGTGGCGATAGCAAAGGCTTGCAGGAAGAACTGGCCGAGAAAATGGCGATTGCCAGTGAGGAATTGGAATTCGAAGAAGCCGCCATGTATCGTGATCGCATCAACGCCATGGCGCGCATTCAACAAAAGCAGGATATCAATGTGGCCGGTCTGGAAGAAGCTGATGTGATCGCCGGATATCAGGAAGGCGGACAAACCTGTGTGCAGGTGTTTTTCTTCCGCGCCGGGGCCAATTTTGGTAACCGGGCTTATTATCCCAGCCACGGATCGAAAGAAGAACTGCCGGATATTATCGAAGCTTTCATGGGGCAGTTCTATGCGGATAAGCATCCGCCCAAGAACATCTTGGTCAGTCACGATCTGACCGGACTTGCCATTTTGCAGGAAGCCTTAAGCGTGAAGGCAGAACGCAAAGTGCAGGTACAGTGCCCGAAGCGGGGCGATAAAACCAAGCTGATTTCGCATGCGCTGAACAATGCTCGTGAAGCCTTAAGCCGTCGCATGGCGGAAAGTGCCTCCCAACGCAAACTGTTGAAAGAGCTGGCGCGCGTTCTGCAGATGGAAAATATGCCGGAACGGGTTGAAGTCTACGATAACTCCCACACCCAAGGGACCAATTCGGTCGGGGCGATGATTGCTGCCGGGCCGGAAGGGTTTATCAAGAACGCCTATCGTAAATTCAACATCAAGACGGCGCAAAGCGATGATGATTACGCCATGATGCGCGAAGTCCTGAGCCGACGATTGACCCGTGCCATGAAAGAAGACCCGGATAAGGAAAAGGGACAATGGCCGGACCTGATCATTGTTGATGGCGGCATGGGGCAATTGAATGTGGCGGTTGAGGTTTTTGAAGAACTGGGCATTGATGATGTGACACTGGCCGGGATTTCAAAAGGGCCGGATCGAAATGCCGGGTTTGATAAAATTGTGGTGCCGGGCCAGGACCCGTTCCAGTTGGGTCATACGGATCCTGTGAACCATTTCATCCAACGCCTGCGCGATGAAGCCCATCGTTTTGCCATCGGCACACATCGGGCCAAGCGCGGTAAGGCAGTGAAACAGTCCATTCTGGATAATATCGGTGGGATCGGGGCAAAACGTAAAAAAGCTTTGCTGCATCACTTTGGGTCAGCAAAGGCCGTGGCCCAGGCCGGGTTAACGGACTTGGAAAATGTCGATGGCATCAGCAAGTCCATCGCCAAGACCATCTACGATCATTTTCATGAATAATTAAAAGAGGCCATGTCCGGAGGTGAAGTCCAGCTGGACATCCGGGGTTTGTTTGATGGTGCGGATGTGATTGAAATCCACCTTGGATTTCCATGACCAATAGAGCCAGAGTTCACGTTTTTCAATGGGAACTGTTTTGGCAAAAGAATCAATAGACAGTTTCAGTGTTTCAATGGATTCCAGAACGCGGAAATCGGCTGTCACCAGGGCATCAACCCGTTTACCCAACAACAGGCGCATGCCGTCTTCATGTTTATTGAATTGATGGTAGTGCAAATCAGGAATGGCCGATAACGATTTGATCCCGGCACCACCACGGATGCGCGCGATGGTCTTACCCGATAATTGATCAAGGGAGGTGATCGGCGTTTCTTTTAAAGAGACCACCACATAAACCGCATCCCCGATTTTTAGAACTGGCATGGCCATCTGGTTACGTTTCGGGCTTTCCATAAAGACACCGAAGTCGGCCGCCCCTTCTTTGGTCATGGCAACAGCGCGTTTAAAGGGAACGACCCTTTTTTCAAAGGTGAGCCCAGCGTGCGATTCGATTTTGTTTAAAGCCTCAATCAAGGGACCATGCCAGCCATTTGTGTCTGATCTTTTCACCAGTTGGCTGATGTGCGGGACGGCAACTTTGACTGATTGCGCGTTATCCTGTGCCTGGCTTTCTGAGGAAAAACCGACCAGGAATAATCCAATAACGAATATGTTTATTATTTTGGACATCATAAACGCACGAAATTGATGAAGAAAGGAACTCATCTATATCATGACGTGAAAACCAGGGATGGATAAAACACGAAATAACATGACTTAAAATGTATGAACTGATCTTATATGCGCGTCTATTAGGGCAAATACGTAAAAGGCGGATCAGTTTTTATCAAGCAGCATGCCGATACGTTCGCTGTCGGTTTGTTCCATGATTTCTGTGGCCCGCGCGGTTTCAACCGTACCATCCATTTCCAGAAGGCGTTGTTTCACCCAGGGGATGCTGGACGCCCCCATGGAAAGGTCACGGATGCCCAGCCCAATCAGTAGCCCGGTATACTTTGGATTACCCGCAATTTCCCCGCAGACACTGATGGGGATGTTGTTTTTCTTCGCCGCCTGAGTGGTAAACTGGATCAAGCGCAGCACAGCGGGGTGCAGCGGTTCATAAAGATGGGCAACCGTTTCATCGGCCCGGTCGGTGGCGAGTGTATACATGGTCAGATCGTTCGATCCGATGGCGAAAAATTCACAGACCTGGGCGAGGCTGTCCGCCGCCAAAGCAGCACCGGGGACTTCAATCATGGCACCAAGGGGCGGAAGATATTCTGGCAGGTCAATGCCGTCATTGCGCATGCGATGCGCCACACTATGCAGGATACGCCGGGCTTGGCGCACATCATTCACGCTGGTGACCATGGGCAGCAGAATACGGATGGGTCCATGAACAGCCGCGCGCAAAATGGCGCGATATTGGGTTTCCAGCAGGTCCGGACGGTTCAGCGACAGACGAATACCACGCATACCAAGAGGCGAACAGATGCTATCGCCAAAATCTTCGATCAGGGAACGCGCCGTCTTTTCCCCGCCGATATCAAGCGTGCGCACAGTGACGGGCTTGCCGTCCATGGCGGTGACCAAAGATTTGAAGGTTTGATACTGGTCTTCTTCACTGGGCAAATCTTCGCAGTTCATATACATGAATTCACTGCGCAGCAGGCCAATGCCTTCTCCACCATTTTTCTTGACCAGATCGACTTCTAAAGGCAGTTCAACGTTCGCCATCAGGCTGACTTTCAGCCCGTCGTTGGTAATGGCCTGGCGGTCACGCAAATGATTTAGTTCGGCTAGGTTTTCCTGATTGGTTTTGGCAAGGGCCTGATAATGGTTTTTTGTTTTCTGGGTCGGATTAATGATGATCTTTCCGGCTGTGCCATCAATGATCAGTGCATCGCCGTTGGATACTTTGCCCAGAATACCTGCAATTCCCAAGACCGCCGGAATGCCAAGGGCACGTGCCATAATGGCGGTGTGGCTTTCCGGTCCGCCAAGGGCAGTACAGAAACCAAAAACCGTATCCGGGTGCATCAGCGCCGTATCTGCAGGTGTCAGTTCTTCGGCGATGACGATGGCATCTTTATCCAGGTCCTGTAGCAAGGGCGGGGCGGTGTTGCTGAGGTTGCGTAAAATACGTTCAGCGACCTGATGGATATCTGACTGACGTGATGCAATATAGGCATCATCAAGCGCTTTGAAACCCTGCACGATTTCTTGCAGTACATGCTGAACAGAACTTTCCGCATTGACCGCATTGTTCTGGATATAGGTTTCAATCCCGCGCACAAGGCGCGACCCTTTGAGCATATGGACATGCGCATCCAGCATGAAGCCAAGTTCTTCAGCGGCCGCATCCGGCAAGCCTTTGGATTTGGCTTTCAGGGCTTCCAGCTGGTCAATGGACTGGTTCAGTGCTTCTTCAAAACGTTGGATTTCGTTTTGAATCTCATCTTCCCTGATGAAATATTCAGCGATATCCACAGATCCGTTTTCACGGACCTGGGCGACACCAAATCCAATGCCCGGGGCAACACCAAGGCCCACAAGGATTTGTTCTGATTTAGTCTTCGCCAAATTTATCATTTACCAATGTTGCAATGGCATCCATGGCTTCTTCGGCACGTGGCCCGTCGGTTTTGACATCAATCGAGGTGCCGATGGAAGCTGCCAGCATCAAAAGGCCCATGATGGAATTGCCGGAAACTTCCTGTCCGCCTTTGGAGACAAGAATGGTCGTGCCTTCATATTCGGCAACGGTTTTGACAAATTTGGCAGCTGCGCGGGCATGCAGGCCGCGCTGGTTCTGGATTTCCAAGGTCTGGGAAAGGGGAGTCGTCATAGATTTGGTACTTAGTCTTGGCCCAGCAGATGTGAGGCGATGTTGATATATTTGCGACCTGCGTCCTGACCCTGTGCGGCCGTTTCTGCAAGACTTTCGTTTTTACGCACACTTGCCAGTTTCACCAGCATGGGCAGGTTGACCCCGGCGATGACTTCGACCGTGGCTTTATCCATGATGGAAATCGCAAGGTTGGAAGGAGTCCCGCCGAACATGTCGGTCAGGAGAATAACACCGTCGCCGCTGTCACAGTTGGAGACTTGTTCCAGAATGTCGCTTCTGCGTTGTTCCATATCATCATCCGGTCCAATACAGACAGATGAGACATTTTCTTGTGGGCCGACAACATGCTCTAGCGCAGCAATAAGTTCATCAGCGAGACGTCCGTGCGTAACCAGCACCATACCGATCATTCGTTCTCTTCCCCTAGGTCGTCATAAAATTGTAAGCTGGCTATCTTGGTTCAGTGAGAGCTTTTCGTCAACTCACGATGTTGCAATTGCGCATTTTCCCCGATTTTTTCCAGCCATTCATTGAGTTTTCGGGCAATGAAAACTGATCTGTGTTGCCCGCCTGTACAGCCAATGGCAATGGTCAGGTAACTTTTGCCTTCTGCGGCGTAGCGCGGAAGCAAAGGTTGAATAAGGGTTTTTAAATTCTTAAAAAAGCTGTCGAACCCTTCATCCTTGCTGACATATGCCCCGACTTTATCGTCTTCGCCTGTCAGGGCACGCAAAGACTGGTCATAATAGGGATTGCGCAGGAAACGCACGTCAAACACCAGATCAGCTTCGCGCGGGATTCCTTTTTTGAAGGAAAAAGACGTCACAAAAATGCTCAGCGGTTTTTTGTCATCTAACGAAAAATGACCCTGCAAAATACGCTTGCAGTCCTTGATCGCCATATTGGTGGTATCGATCACCAGATCGCAGCGATCCTGCAGCGGTGCAAGAATTTGGCGTTCGTGTCGAATGCCGTCTGATACCGGACGTTCATCAGCAAGCGGGTGGCGATGTCGTGTTTCTACATAACGGCGTTCAATGATTTCATCTTCGCAATCCAGAAAGACGACAGACAGATCAAGGGCTTTATCTTCTTTGATTTTATCCAGTTCCACCAGTAACGGATCAACACCAAAGCCGCGGGTGCGGATGTCGATGCCGACAGCCATGGGCTTGTCGCTGCCAACCAGTTGCGGCAACAGGGACAGCGGCACCCCGTCGATGGTTTCATAGCCCATATCTTCCAGGATTTTCAGGCTGGTTGTGATCCCGGCACCGGACAGGCCTGTTACGATTAAGATTTTCTGCATCATTCAACCCGTTCAATGTGTCCCAGTTTCACCGCAAGTGCGAGGGAGACCTTGGCCGCTGCACTTGCTTCAAAGGGATTGAGGCGCACGACAGGTAAGGTTACGTCGTCAATTTCTGTTGTTTCGTCTTCTGGCATGCGTTCCAGTTCTTGTGCTGACGACAGATCAATTACCAGTTTGATAGCTGTAGCATCCAAATGTTGCAGCTTGATGATACCCAGATGGCGCACTTCAAAAAGACCTGCGATGGTGGGGGGCGCAAAGGCGATCAGGTCTGCCCCCTTTTTCATGACTTCGACCCGGTCGTCGCTGATCAGTTGGGCGCCTTGTTCAATCAGGCGCAGGGCAAGGTCGGATTTACCCGCCCCGCTTGGGCCGCGCAAAAGGATACCTTGTTGGTCAACGGCGATGGCTGTGGCGTGAAGTTGGCTCATGTAATTGGCATGGCGACGCTAAAACGTGCCCCTTTAATGGTGTTGTTCGGACCCATGATATTTTGTGCAGCAATGGTGCCGCCATGGGCTTCGATGATTTGTTTGGAAATGGCAAGCCCCAGACCGGAATGGTTGCCGAATTCGTCTGCTTCGGGGCGTTCTGTATAAAACCGCTTAAAGATTTTTTCTTCATTGCCAGGCGGAATGCCTGGTCCTTCATCTTCTACAGCAATGGTAACGATGCTGTTTTCCAGTTTGGCCGACAAGGTAATGGTCCCGCCTTCCGGCGAGAAGGTGACCGCATTACCAATCAGGTTCTGGAAGACCTGGACCAAGCGGCTTTCCATGCCTGCGACTTTGAAGTTTGTCCCGCCATCTGTTTTCAGCACCAACTGTGGGGCGCTTGAGGTTTTGCCGTCTGCTTCCAGTGGGGTCTGGTGAATATCAACCAGGGTGTTGAGCATGGCATGCAGGTCGACGGTTTCTGATTTCGCCCGCGACATTTCAGCATCGACGCGAGATGCTTCGGAAATGTCACTGATCAGTCGATCCAAGCGTGACACATCATGCTGGATAATATCCATCAGTCGTTTTTGCGCATCCGGGTTATCCACGCGCGCGGCTGTTTCAACCGCACTGCGCATTGACGTTAGTGGATTTTTCAATTCGTGGGAAACATCAGCAGCGAAGCTTTCAATTGCATCCATCCGGTGCCAAAGCGCGTCTGTCATCTGGCGCATGGCAAGGGACAGGTCGCCGATTTCATCTTTGCGGTTTGTCAGATCCGGGATTTCATCACGCTGGTTCATCCCTTTGCGCATGGTATGGGCAGCTTTGGACAGCTTGCGCAATGGCCGGGCGATGGTTCCGGCGAAATAAAGCGACAGCAGGATGGTCACAGCAAATGAGATCAAAAAGACTTTGAAGATATGGATGCGCACGTCAAACAAGGCGGCTTCGATATCTTCTGATCCCTTGGACAGTAGCAAGGCCCCCAGCACGTGGTCTTCGCGCGTCACAGGGACAGCTACACTGGTCATGATGCCACCATCAACCGTTTCGCGGATCATGCCGCTATATTCACCTTGCAAGGCCATGACGGCTTCGGGGAAATGCTGGGCACGCTGGATGGGCGGGTCGATATAAAGCGGCAGGTCTTCTTCACCAAAAATCACACGGGAGCTAAACTCCTGTGCCAGACGCAGGCCTTTTTCAATCAGGCTTTCATCGGCATGGATGGAATTTTCAGCCGACCTTCGGATCAATTCCCCACTATCAGCCATCAGCGATCCATCCAGGGCGAACAGACGGGCACGGGTGCCTTTCTGCACCAGGCGGCGCACCATTTGGCGCGCGGCACTGAAGACCAGTTGCTTGTTTTCATTGATGTGACTGGCAGAGGCGCCTTCACCCAGGGCTGCGGCAAACATCTCGCCCTGTGTTTCAAGGCTTGTGATTTCTGAAAGGATCAGGCCGCGACGATATTCCCCCAGATAAAGGATGCCGACCACAAGAATACCAAGGGCCAGCATATTCACGGCCAGAATACGCAACGTTATGGGGGAGAACATGCGGGTAGAACGATTGCTAAGGGGAAGGTTCATTTCAATGTGGTAAAGCCCGTCTTAGGACTCTACGGTCTCCTTATAGCGATAGCCCACACCATAGAGGGTTTCGATCTGGTTGAAGTCATTATCCACCAGTTTGAATTTCTTGCGCACCCGTTTGATATGGCTGTCGATGGTGCGATCATCCACATAGATATGTTCGCCGTAAGCTGCATCAATCAACTGATCGCGGCTTTTCACGTGACCGGGGTGGCGTGCCAGCGATTCAACGATCAGGAATTCAGTTACAGTCAGATTGACATGTTCCTTTTTCCAGGCACACAGATGACGTCCTGCATCCAGCAAAAGCGGTCCGCGCTGCATGACATCTTCTGAGTTGTTGGAATTGTTCTTGTCCTGACGCATGGCATCCTGACGACGGATTAGGACGCGGATACGTTCCAGCAATAGCCGCTGGGAAAAGGGCTTGCGGATAAAGTCATCTGCGCCCATGCGCAGGCCCAAAAGCTCGTCAATCTCATCATCCTTTGACGTCAGAAAGATCACCGGAACCTGGCTTTCTTTGCGCAACTGTCCCAGCATTTCCATGCCATCCATACGTGGCATTTTGATGTCCAAAACCACAAGGTCCGGTGGATTATTCATGATCCCGGCGAGGCCTTCTTCCCCGTCGCGGTACGTGCGAACGCTATAGCCTTCGGCTTCAAGAAGGATGGAAACAGAAGTGATGATATTGCGATCATCATCCACAAGTGCAATCGTATGTGCCACGAGATTTATCCTGGGTCAGTCATTAAAAACGTTTCTGTTTAAGCGATAGCATTGCAGCAAAAATGGTTCAAGTTTCCAGATGCGATGCCGTTGTAAAAGATGTAGGATTTCTGACAATTATTTAAAGATCAAGCATGAGGATAGCCGTGAGCGATATCGAAAAACAGAGACGTGCAAATCTGGATGGCATCGATGTTGGGTTTGAATGCCGCAAGATCGCACGTGCCTGTCAAAGCGGGGCGCTGGCGACTATGGATCGGGAGGCACAGACGCCTTATGTGTCTTTTTGCGCTTTCGCCACTGATGCTTTTGGGCAACCGATTTTTCTGTTTTCCGATCTGGCAGATCACACCCAGAATATCGCTATCGATGATGGTGTCTCGTTTCTGTGCGAACAAGCCTCGCACCTTTCAAACCCGCAAGCTGGACCTCGCGTCACCCTGGTTGGGAGGGTGGAAAAAATCACGGATGACGAAATTTGCACATTATTTTTGCAGCAGCATCCATCGGCTAAAATGTATGCAGCTTTTGGTGATTTTAATTTTTATCGCCTGAACGTCGAAAAGGCGCACTATGTGGGCGGTTTTGGCCGGGCAATTTGGGTTGAACGGGAAATCTATATGGGCGACTCCGCAGCTTCCTTGAACTTTTTTAAACTGCAGGGGGAATTAATTACGCATTTGAATGCCGATTTCCCCGACCTTGCCCGTATTTGCGCAACAAAATTACTCAAACAACGGGGGAAGAATTGGCAACTGTTGCGTATTGACGCTGATGGGATGGTTCTGAAACTGGCCTCTAAAACCCTGCGCTATCCTTTTGAAAATCCGCTTAAAACTCCAGAAGAAATGCTGAATTTAGCAGCCGAAATATGTGCCTAAATTCTTAGTTGCAAAAAAAACGAAATAAAAATGCAATGAGGCGGTTGTTTTGAAGGGATTCTAGGAGTATTCTCCGCCTCACTTTAAGGCAGGGGTGCTTGCTTTTTGAGCAGTTCGTGTCGTGAAGTATTTATTAGCCGGATCATAAATCTGCTTGCGTGCAAACAGGAGTTGCAACACAAGCCCCACTAGGAGAACGACGGTGCAAAACGCTGGAGCTGTTCAAAGTAGCCCTACACAAACGACTATCGACCTATCCAAATACGGTATCGAAAACGCCCAAGAAATTGTCTACAACCCTTCTTACGACCTACTGTTTGAAGAAGAAACCAAAGCTGGTCTCGAAGGCTTTGAAAAAGGAATTGTCACCGAACTGGGTGCTGTTTCTGTGGACACGGGCATTTTTACTGGTCGCTCCCCAAAAGACAAATATATCGTTAAAGATGAGACCACCAAAGACACGGTTTGGTGGGCTGATCAGGGCAAAAACGATAACAAAGCCATCACACAAGACGTATGGAATGACCTGAAAGGTCTTGTGACAGAACAGCTGTCCGGCAAGCGTCTGTTTGTTGTTGATACTTTCTGTGGGGCAAATGAAGACACACGTTTGAAAGTGCGTTTCATCACAGAAGTTGCATGGCAGGCACACTTCGTTAAAAACATGTTCATCCGTCCAACGGACGAAGAACTGGCGTCTTACGAGCCTGACTTCATCGTTATGAATGGTGCAAAGACTGTGAACCCGAACTGGGAAGCACAAGGTCTGAACTCTGAAAACTTCGTTGCATTCAACGTGACTGAAAAAATGCAGCTGATCGGCGGCACCTGGTACGGTGGCGAGATGAAAAAAGGTATGTTCTCCATGATGAACTACCTGCTGCCCCTGCAAGGCATCGCGTCCATGCACTGCTCTGCCAACGTTGGCAAAGACGGTGACACAGCTGTCTTCTTCGGTCTTTCCGGGACTGGTAAAACAACCCTGTCTGCTGATCCAAAGCGTGAGCTGATCGGTGATGACGAACATGGCTGGGACGACAATGGCGTCTTTAACTTTGAAGGTGGTTGTTATGCGAAAACAATCAACCTGTCCAAAGAGAACGAGCCAGACATCTACAACGCAATCCGTCGTGATGCACTGCTGGAAAACGTAACTGTTTCTGAAGATGGCAAGATCGATTTTGACGACAACTCAAAAACAGAAAACACCCGTGTTTCTTATCCGATCTACCACATTGATAACATCGTCAAGCCTGTCTCTAAAGCTGGTCACGCCAAAAAAGTGATCTTCCTGACGGCTGATGCGTTCGGTGTTCTGCCTCCGGTTTCCAAACTGACGCCTGAGCAAACTCAGTATTACTTCCTGTCAGGTTTCACAGCGAAACTGGCTGGTACTGAGCGTGGTATCACAGAACCAACACCAACATTCTCTTCTTGTTTCGGTGCAGCATTCCTGACACTTCACCCAACGACTTACTCTAAAGTTCTGGTGGAACGCATGAATGCATCTGGTGCAGAAGCTTACCTGGTCAACACAGGTTGGAACGGCACTGGCAAGCGTATCTCCATTAAAGATACACGCGCAATCATTGACGGTATTCTGGATGGGTCCATTGAAGATGCAGAATTCAAAGCGCTGCCATTCTTCAATCTGGCAGTTCCTCAGTCTCTGCCAAATTGCGACCCAGGCATCATGAACCCACAAGACACATATGCTGATGTGGCCGAATGGGAAGAAAAAGCCAAGAAGCTTGCTTCTATGTTTGTTGAAAACTTCGAGCGTTTCACAGACAACGAAGAAGGTAAAAATCTGGTTGCTGCTGGTCCGGCACTTTAAGTCAGACACCAGACTTTCTTTAAAGGCGCCCTGCATGGAAATGTGCAGGGCGTTTTTTTTATACGCCCTTGCACGCAATGGATGTTCTTGAAAAATATTATAAAATCTGTAAGTATATACGGATAACTACGTACATGAGAAAAGAATGAAAAGCAGGGTCAAAACCCTAGAGGTCACAAAGAGCTATATCGACGCTTTTAATCGCCGGGACTTGAAAACTATCGAAGAGATGTTGTGTCCCGATGATGTCTGTTTTGTGCGTCAAAGCCAGCCGACCATTGTGGGCGTGAACCAGATCATGCATCGCTGCATCGGCACCTTTGAACGGCTCGACCGTCAGGGCCATCAGCTGCATATGATAAATGCCATTATTGATTTCAAGAATACCAAGGCGCATCCCTGTATGCTGGGGATCATGGATGGGGAAAGGTTTTCTGTGGCCATTCTGGATGTGAAGGTCAATGGCAAAATCTCTAATATCTCAATCCTGATGACCAAGGATACGCTCAATAGCGCACGCCCGACCGAACCGTTGGCTCAGGAAGAGATTGCCGAACTGCATGCCATGAAACCGCAACTGAGCGAAGAAGAACTTCAGGAACGCAGGAAAGGCCTGGAAGTCAAAGCGATGAAGCTTAAAAAGCGGTTCGAAGAAGAAGGCCCAACGCAGGAACTTTTGGGTAAGCTGGAACGTCTGCAGGACGCCCAGCACAAACAGAAACAATTAGAAGAAGACCTGAGACTTGCAAAAATGATGAAAGCCGATAATTTAGAAGAAGTCTAAAGATTTTTCTAATTAGGATTCATTTATGTTCTGCGTTGTCTCGCCTGCCAAAAAACTCGATTACGATACCCCGGCCCCTGCATTGGATCATACCGGTCCGGTCTTTCTGGATGATACGGTCGAGCTTTCAAAGACAACCAAAAACCTGAGCCGCGCCGACCTGTCACGTCTGATGAAAATCAGCGACAAACTGGCCGATCTGAACCATGCGCGTTTCCAGGGCTTTTCCGTTCCTTTCGATACGGAAAATGCCAAACAGGCGGCCCTTGCCTTTAGCGGGGATACCTATGTGGGGCTGGATGCAAAGACCTTGGATAAGGATGACTTTGCTTTCGCCCAGGATCATTTTGGTATTCTGTCCGGCTTTTATGGTCTGTTGCGCCCCCTTGATCTGATGCAACCCTATCGTCTGGAAATGGGGACCCGTTTGGAAAACCCGCGCGGCAATAATCTTTATGAGTTCTGGGGAAGCCAAATTGCAGAACGGATTAACGAGATGAACGGTGATGGTGCGTTGATTAACTGTGCATCCAACGAATATTTCAAGGCTGTCGATAAAAAAGCATTGAAAGGCGAGGTCATCACTCCGGTCTTTAAAGAAATCAAATCCGGTGTGGCCAAGACCATTGGCCTGATGGCAAAACGCGCGCGTGGTACAATGGCGCGCTACATCATCCAGAACCGCATTGACCAGCCTGAAGCCATCAAAGATTTCACGGAAAGCGGCTATGTCTATCGCGAAGACTTATCGAGAGGCAACGACTGGGTCTTTACGGCGGAGCGTGAATAGCATCGTAACCCCTGCTACCTTGAAAGCTCTTATAAAGCGTGTAATACTCAATCAATAAATCAAAAAGATGTTGATTGGGAGGTCGGTAATGACAGGGAAGATCAAACAGGGCGTGTTTGCCCTGCTCGGGCTCATGATGGTCGCGGCCGTAGCTGTACCCGCTTATGCAGCCAATTCAAGCCTAACCGTGGGGCTTTATCCATGGGTGCCCAGAATTGAACAGTTTCAGGATTCCATCCGGGAAAATTGGTCGAAAGTCCAACCCGATGTGGAATTGGTGTTCCTGACATCTGAAGAATGGGACGGGGGCTATCACATGAACCCGCCATCCAATGCGGATGTTTATGTGATGGACGCCATGTTCCTGAACTATTTCAACAGCATTGGCTCGGTTGAAACGCTTGCCGCAAATGAAGTCAGCAACCCGCAGGATTTCTTTTCTTACGCCATTGACGGGGTGAAGAACCCGGATGGGACTTATCTGGCCGTGCCTATGCTGGGCTGCGCCAATATCATCTTCTATCACAAGGATGACACGGCGATTGCGAATGCAAATACACAGACGGAACTGCGTCAAACGCTGAATACTTGCACCTACACCAGCATGATCCCGCCGGATGCACGCGGCTTGATGATTGATATGCAGGGGGCTTCCACCGCGGCCTGTCGTTATATTGAGTCAGAGGCCGGTATTCAGAACACCTGGCCCATCAGCCTGCCCGAAGAAATTGATCCGACCGCCATGGGTTTTCTGAAAAACATGATGAATATGGCGAGCTTTGAAAACGCCACTGAAGCCGGTGACAACACCTATAACCGGGGCACCTGGTACAGCGAAGGTTATGGCCGGATTTTTGTGGGTTATACGGAAACTTTTTCTGCCATGGATGCCGCTACCCGCGCAGACACCCATATCAAACCGTTCCCGGCTTCTGATAACGCGGATGCACCAACCATGTTTTATTCCGATCTGATCGCGGTGAACCCATCTGCCAATGGGCGCGGCAACCGGGCTTTGGCAGTGCAATTGTCCAACGTGATTGCCGATAGTCAGACGATTATCGACAGTATCGGCCCCGGCGATGGGTCAGCCTATCCACAGTATTTGATGCCTGTGCGCCCCAGCGTATTTGATGAACTCAGCCAGACCTTCCCGAAGTATCAGGAAATGAAGGAAATGGTGGAAAACTCCAACGCGACGCTTTTTGCACTGGATTCAAATTCACGCAATTGGTTTGACGCCATGCAAGATCAGATTTTGGCAGGCACGCGGGAGAATTACCCGTGCGGCTGCGATATTCAGGCGACACAAAGCATTCCCGATAACAGTCAGGCACCTGCCATCTGCAACCAAACTTGTGCCGATCATGGCGGCTGGAACGGCCAATGGACCAACCAGTACCCGGCCGCACAGGAAGGCTCCGTCTGCGGCTGTAACACTTGTCCGGTGAGTACGTCTTTGGATAAAACACCAAGGGCGAATGATAACTAGGCTTACACTTAAAACTGTCGCCCCGCACATAAACCCGCCACCCCGCACGTGTTGCGGGGCGATGGGGAAGGGCAGGAGCTCTGGCATCCACCCATTATCCCGCAACAGGTGCGGGATGACGGTTTTTGTTTTAACTTGAAGGATAAAAATAAGAATGAATGAACGTCAGCGGTATGAGTTTTTTCTTGAGAAGACGAAGGATATTCCGAGAAATAGTAATGAAGGTCTTGATCAAATTGTTTACTTTGCTGAAAAACTTCAGATACCAGAAATAGGTAAAGTTGGCATTAATTGGGCGAGTGTTAACAGCACCATAAGAAACTTGGAAAGAGCGGAGAAACGATTGGCTGCCCATTTTGAAGTTGTTGAATTTATGGAAAGCGGTTCTTTAACTGTTGATGGCCCTTGGCGAGATCGTTTGTTCACTTATGTTGAACATATCAAGACAACTGTTCGAAACAATATTCCAGATAGCCCAAAGAAAGAAGCTATTCTAAAGAAAATTCAGCTTCTTGAAGAGGAATTGAATACGGAAAAAATAAAGCTGGAACGTATCGGTGACTTGTGGCTCACAGTCACGAGCTATGTTGGCGAAGGTGCAAAGAATCTTCTGCCAGTAGGCACTTTGCTTGGAAAAATGAACAATGCCCTCAGTAAAGCTGATGAGGAGGCGGAAGAGCAAAAGAAGATGTTGCCGCCACCTGATGACGTCGGCCTCGATGAAATAGACGATGAGGCGGCCGAATAAAACCATCCGTCACCCCGCACGCGTTGCGGGGCAATGGGGAAGGGCAGGAGCTCCGGCGTCCAACCATTATCCCGCAACATGTGCGGGATGACGGTTTTCTTGGTAAGAAAAATGCATCAGACCTTTTCATAGATGGCACTATGAAAAGGTTTTTTGTTTATATGCTTTGTAATCGCCCGTTTGGTTCCCTCTATGTCGGTGTGACATCGGATTTGGTAAAACGTGCCTATGAACATCGATCAAAAGCAGTTGAGGGATATACCAAACAAAAGGATATCCATCGTCTAGTTTATTACGAGACGTTTGATCGCGCCGAAGACGCCATTTCGCATGAGAAAAAGCTTAAAAGATGGAAGCGTGACTGGAAATTTAATTTAATCGCCCGGGCCAATCCGCATTGGGATGATTTATATCCTCAATTGTTCAAATAAATCCGTCACCCCGCACTCGTTGCGGGGCAATGGGAAAGGGCAGGAGCTCCGGCGTCCCACCATTATCCCGCAACGGGTGCGGGATGACGATAAAGGGTGAAAACTATCCCCGTCCATGCGGTGACATAAAATCAATTTCCGGCCCCACGGGTATGATGCCTGTGGGGTTGATGGTTTTGTGGCTGCCGTAATAATGCGTTTTGATGTGATCCATATCCAGAGTCTCAGCCACACCTTCAACCTGATAGAGTTCACGCAGGTAGCTCCAGATGTTGGGATAGTCGATGATGCGTTTTTTGTTGCATTTGAAATGCCCGACATAGACCGCATCAAACCGCACGAGTGTAGTGAACAAACGCCAGTCGGCTTCGGTGATCTGATCGCCGACCAGATAGCGGTTTTCAGATAAGATTTCTTCCACACGGTCCAGGGCATTGAACAGGTTGGTGTAAGCTTCTTCATAGGCTTCCTGGGTTGTCGCAAAGCCGGTTTTATAGACGCCGTTGTTGATGTTGTTATAAATCAAAGTGTTGATCTCATCGATTTGGGGACGTAGATGTTCTGGATAGTAGTCCGTACCATGCTCGCCAAATTCAGAATTAAGCATGCGGATGATTTCCGCGCTTTCATTACTGACAATTTGGTCGGTCTGTTTATCCCATAGGATGGGCACGGTGACGCGGGTGGTGATATGGGGATCAACCGATGTATAGATGGTATGAAGCGGATCGCCGTTGGGTAAAATCCATCCCTTATCGCCCATGAGGGCTTGCACAATGACAACATCAATGGCGTTTTCCAGTCCTTTTAATTTGCGAAAGATCAGTGTGCGGTGCGCCCAGGGACAAGCCAGTGACACATAAAGGCGATAGCGCCCGATATCCGGTGTAAAGCCTGTGGAACCATCAGCTTTGATCCAGTTTCTGAACTGGCTTTCCTGACGTTTGAATTTTCCGCCGGATGTCTTGGTGTCATACCATTGGTCCTGCCATGTGCCGTCTACCAGTAATCCCATAAGTCGATCTTTCATTTTGAATTTGTGATGGTTGTAGGATGCACTGTTTTCTGTATAGTGATAATGATGTTTTTTTGAAAATATTTGTTTCACGAGGCGAACAATGAATAATCTGACAGGGATGATGGTTTTTGCCCAGGTGGTCCAGTCCGGCAGCTTTTCCAAGGCCGCAGATGCGCTGGGTATGTCGAAATCCTCGGTCAGTAAAAAGGTCACGTATCTGGAAGACCGCCTTGGTGTTCGCCTGCTCAACCGCACCACTCGGAAGCTGAGCCTGACCGAGATCGGGCAGGTGTTTTATGAACGCTGTGAACGCATCATGAGTGAGGCCGAGGAAGCCGAACTTGCCATTACACGCCTTCAGGATGAACCACGCGGGCATTTAAAAATCAGTGCGCCCATGAGCTTTGGGATCAAACATCTGGGCAAGCCGCTTGCGACCTTTATGGGGCAGTATGATGACCTGAGCGTGGATGTGTCTTTGAACGACCGTTTTGTTGATATTGTGGATGAAGGGTTTGATATGGCGATCCGCATCGGGCGCTTGCCGGATTCATCATTGATTGCCAAAAAAATCGGATCATCCCGCCTGATGATTGCGGCATCACCTGATTATCTGGATAAACATGGCCGCCCGACCCATCCGCGTGAACTGGAAAATCACCGCTGTATTGGCTATACGCTGTCGCGCGATGTGGGCTATTGGCATTTTCAGGAAAATGGCAAGGACCTAAGCGTCAAAATTGATGGTTATATCAAGATGAACAATGGTGACCTGGGGCGTCATATGACTTTGGCGGGTGCTGGTGTGGGTGTATCGCCTGCCTTTATTATTGGACCCGATGTAGCAGATGGCAATCTGGAACTGATCCTTGAAGACTATGAGCCAGAACCTGTGAATATCTATGCGGTCTATCCCCATAACCGACATCTATCCGCCAAGGTGCGCCTGTTTGTGGATTTCCTGAAAAGCTGGTTTGACCAATGCCCATCCTGGGATACCAAATTATAATTCTATCGGCTTTCGCGCCACCACCCTAGTGACCACAACCCCATGGCGGTAAGGAATATCAGCCAGGCGGGCAGAAGTGGCGTTTGTTTGCTGCCAATCACAGCCTCGGCCCGGTTTTGCGGCAGGCCCAGCCAGCCTTTGCCCGATAGATTCCCTTTGGAAGAAACGCGTTTCACCAGCGGCAGTCCATCATCAATCCAATGGAGGCTGCCACCCGTTTGGTCAATCAGGTTTTTAAGTGGTTGTTCGGTCGCGCGTGGGTCGAGAAACTCTTTGGGATTGGCACTGCCAACCGTCGTGACGGCACTTTGATCCCCGTCACTGGCACGGTAAATCCCCGGCATAGCGGCATCGACCAGCAGATGAGATTGCCCATTGCCTTTGGGTTTCAGCTTAATGGTTTCTTCTGTGTCATCCGGGCGGGTCAGGGTAACGTCGGGCGCTGTGCCAGACAGGCTCTGACGGTTGATGGCGAGCTTGGCATTGTCGGCCGCCTGAAGGGTCAGTTTTTCTTCATCCAGGTCAGGTTCTTTCATCAACCAATGGACCACATGGCGCACCAGCCCGCTGTGGGGGCCACCGCCGTCAAAGCCACGCGCCCACAGCCAGACGTGATCGCTCATTAACATGGCAACCCGGCCTTCTTCAATCCGGTTGACGATGAGGAGCGGTTGTTTGTCATCGCTTTCCAGAATGGTTTGGCCTTCAAATTCCCCGGTTTGGATCAGCCGCATCCAGCGCCCCCAGTCTTTTTCGCTGCCTGCCAGTTGTGATGTGATGGGATGGCGTTTTCCTATTTGGGTGCGTTTGATGCGATAGGGCGTATCCTGCTGTACCTGACCTGTGGATTTGACGGGCAGAAGGTTTGCCAGTTTGGTGTGGGCCAGACTGCGCGGCCCTGAAAAGTCAGGTCCGGCAGAGATCAAAAGCGCCCCGCCTTCACGCACATAGTCATTGATATTTTCAAAATAGCCTTCGCTTAGGACGTTATGTTTGTAATAGCGATCAAAGATGATCAGATCGAAATCATGCAGCTTTTCTTCAAACAGTTCACGCACGGGAAAAGCGATGAGAGACAGTTCTGTCAGCGGGGTGAAATCTTCTTTTTCAGACGGGCGTAGAATGGTAAAATGGACCAGATCAACAGCCGGGTCAGATCGCAAGATATTACGCCAGGTACGTTGACCCTGATGGGGCAGGCCGGACACCAGCAAGACCCGCAGACGATCCCGCACCCCATTGATGCTGAGGGCAAACTTGTTGTTGGTGAGGCTGATCTCACCTGCCATGGGATCGGTTTCTACAACCAGAACTGTATCGCCTGCATGTTTGGGGATGAAGTTGCTTTCGAAAATGCCGTCTTTTGCAGCTTTAAAGGCAACCCGGCTGCCATCCGGTTTTACGAGGCGCACCGGAGCGGTTGGATTGACTACGCCGTTATCCAGTACCCGCACGCGAATTTTCAGGTTTTGATCGACCAGACCATAACGGGGCGCATCGATGATTTCAAGGCGGCGGTCCTGATCTTTCTTGTGACCGCTCAATAACACATGAAGCGGTCCGGGCAGGGCGGTGGTTTCATCCATATCATGGATCTGTCCGTCACTGATCAGGATGGCCCCGCCGTACCGTTTGGGATCAATGCCAGACAACGCCTGTTTTAACGAACGGATGGCGCGGGTGCCAAGCTTGTCTTCTTTACCGTCTGCCGTGATATCGATAAAGCGGATATCCAAATCAGAATAAAGCGCGGTCTGTTCCTTGATATGGGCAAGGGCTTGTTCGGTTTGATCCATCCGGTCCTGAAGGTTTTGGCTGGAAGATTTATCGACCAGTACAAGGACAATGTCTTTTAAGGGCTGGGTGTCTTTTGTGGTGACTTGTGGATTAAACAGACTGGCCCAAACGATAAGCGCCGCAGACAGGCGAAACCACGCCCCGCGCGGTGCTTTTAAAACCGCATCCACCCCAAGGACCAGGATAACCACCCCTAAGGCCAGGAGGATGTAAACATCAAGGATGGGATCAAGGGTAATGGCGTTCATAACCCCAACCTTTGCAAAATGGCGGGCAGGTGGACCTGATCGCCCTTGTAGTTGCCACTGAGGATATACATTACCAGATTAACGCCGAACCGATAGGCCTGT
The DNA here is from genome assembly GCF_033100395.1 of Terasakiella sediminum. Taxonomy (NCBI): domain Bacteria; kingdom Pseudomonadati; phylum Pseudomonadota; class Alphaproteobacteria; order Rhodospirillales; family Terasakiellaceae; genus Terasakiella; species Terasakiella sediminum. The sequence goes on from NZ_JAWLVJ010000002.1 coordinate 215,090, forward strand.
TCGCGCTGCAATTCACCTCCGGGGACCACCGCATAAAGGGGGCGTAAACTGTCATCGCGGGCCCAGGCCTGCGCCCAGCCGTTATTGCCAATCAGGACGGATGACACCCGGTCGCGCGCGCTGTCTTCGGCGGCTTCCACCCAGATATCATCAAAGTCATATCGCCCGGGAAATTCCTTCATCAGGTAGAAAGAGCGGGTCAGAACATGGTTTTCTGCTACGCGTTGCAGTGGGCCGATGTCGATCCCTTCAGTCAGTTTGGTCAATTGTTGCGGGTTCTTTTGCCCCATAGTATCCATCAGGATAAATCCGCCCGCATTGATAAAATCATTCAGACGTTTGGCGGCTGTCTCACTTAAACGATTTTGCCTGTCGTGGATGGGCCAGTAGATCATGGGGAAAAGGGATGGATCGTCTTTTTCTGGATCAAACCCCATGGCAGGGGCCAGTTCAACAGCCGTTCGATGACGCAGGATGGTCGCAAGGCCATTAAGCCCGCGTTCCGTCGTTTTATCCATCTGCGCATCGCCCGTCATCATATAGGCAAGCCGCATGTCGTTGGCGGCCGCCAATGCCTTTTCCCAATCCGGTTCATTTGCCTGTGCTGTGCTGCTGATGATCATCAGGGCGATCAGGGCAGGGGCGGTTTTTGCAAAGCCTAGCCATCTGACAGACAGAACCCAGTCGATGAGGGCGAGAAGAAGGGCGGCAAACATAAACCACGGTGCCAGCAACTGCTGTGGATGGATTTGAAAACCCCGTTCGCTGATGCCAAGCGGGATATCATTTAAGGCGATGAGTGGGGGTAGGGTTGGACCCAGGTTATGGGCATAAAGTGCATTTTCCGGCCCATAAAATCCTGGTGGATTTTTTGCGCTTACCCCGGGCTGTTGTTGCTTGCTTCGTTTTAAGGGTTCCGTCTCGCCATAAGGGGTGACCAGATGGCCGTTTTTATCAAACAGACGATAGGGCAAAAGCGTCTGTTCTTCGCCCGGAAACGCGTGGCCTGCCGATAGGGTGAGAAGTCGCATCATCATCAATTCAAAGGTGCCGGAGAGCGGCAGGTTCGACCAGTTGGGAATGGCAGTGACGTGGAACAGGACGGTCCAGCCTCGCCCGATGGGTTTGGCGGTGATCAAGGGCGTGCCGTCTTTCAAACGCGCCCATGTTTTTTCACTTAAGTTCGCTTCGGGCCGTGCCAGAATTTGACGTTTGATGGTGATGTCGTTCGGGATGTTCAAACCGGTGAAGGGGCCGTTTTCAGCAAAGCCTGCAAGGCTTGTTGGTCGTTTCCAGCTGAGTGTACCGCCAAGGGTGCGTTGGCCCTGCAGCAGTTGCACGGGCAGTAAAGGATTAAGGTGGCCATCAATGTCTTGAGCCAATTCCGCATTGGCAAACTGGATGAAGATACCGCCCTTAGACACCCAGTTTTCCAGATTGCGTTGATCTTCGGACGACAGGTTTTTTGCCCCTGCCTTAAAGATCAATGACATGTCGCGTGACAGGATGGTTTGTAAATCTTCTTTCAGGATGGGCGCGTGGGGACGAAGCGCTTTCAGGATATAATGGGCGGGATCCAGAAGGCCTGTGTTTTCATCTTTTCGATCAATAATCCCGACCGGGCGGTCGCGCCATTTTTCATCCAGCAGATACTGGGCTGCCGGATTAATCGCTGACTTGATACGAAACTGGCTGGCCCGGTTGCGAAGTTCCACGGGCAGGATCAGGTCAAGCGGTGCATCGCTGTCTTCAAGTTCCTGTTGATAGAGGACATTGGCCTGATCATCCAGAATTTGCAGGCTGGCTTTTTGTGGAGGTAAACCTTCGACTTGGGACAAATTCGCCTGAAAGCCAGTGTCAGTGCGTTTAACGGCGCGGATGGCTTGCGGATAGGCTTCTTCTGGATCACGCACAATTTCAACATCGCCCAGTTGGTGCAGGTTGTTGATGAACGTATTTTCCCCGTCCGTCAATCCATTGCTGATCCAGATGATTTTGGCGGGTTGACCCAGCTCGACCAGCTGTGCCGTCAGATGGTTTAGGGCGGCTTTTCGATCCGCAGGCCAGGGCTGTGCTGACAGGGTGGTTAGTTTTTTCTGTACATCACTGGCGCTTTCAAAGACCGGGAAATCATTGAGGGCGGTCTGGACAAGCAGGATGTTTTGATCGGAAAGCTTTGCCTGATCCAGCAGGTTTCCAAGTTCCGTTCGGCGTTTATCAAACCGATCCATCACCGACCAGTCATTATCCAGCACAATGACCAGCGGGCGATCATCACCTTCGGTTGTGGGATGCTGATTAAGGATGGGCTGGGCCATGGCGAGGATCAGGCATAGCGCGATTAGCGTGCGTAACAGCAGGACCCACCAGGGTGTTTTGGTTGCCAGTTGTTGTGTGGTTGAAAGTTCCTGCAACAATCGGATGGCGGGGAAAGGAATGATGATGGGTTTGGGCGGGGTGACACGCAGCAATTGCCATAATAGTGGCAGCAACAAACAGGCGGCTAAGGCCCAGGGGGCCGCAAACGACAGATTACCCAAAAGAGCTGTCATCGACTTCTCCCTTGTGTAATGGACTGATAAAGCGCAAGCAGCGCACTTTCGGCGGGCTTATCTGTTGAATGACGATGAAAGCTCCAACCCAGGGCATGAGTCAGTTCACTTAAGGCGGCGCGGCGTGAGGAAAGCCTATCCTGATATTCTTCGCGAATGGCTGCGACATTGCCAAAATAAATGCTGCCTTCATTTTCCAGCCCGTCAAATTGCACGCGTCCTTCAAATGGCAGGCTTTCTTCTGCCGGGTCCAGAACCTGCAATAAGTGACCGCGTACATGTCGGCGGCTGTATCGCTTCAGGGCTTCTTTTATGTCATCAAGGGGGGAGAGGAAATCGCCGATTAGCACCAGTTCAGTATGACGAGGTAAATGCTCATGGGCGGGCAGGCTGGTTGTACTGTTACTGATGCGATTGTTGCGAAGGATACTGGCGAGGCGATGAAGGGCGGCGCGTCCGCCTCCCGGTGGATTGGCGTCTCCTAGAAGGGCGATCTGTTCACCGCCGCGAGTTAACAGTGCAGCCAAGGCAAGGGTCAGGATTTCAGCGCGGTACATTTTGGTTTCACGCGCCCGGTCTGCACTGTAATGCATGGAGGCAGAAGCATCGCGCCACATCCAGATGGTCTGGGCGATTTCCCATTCATACTCGCGCACAAAATGATGTTGGGTCTTGGCTGATTGGCGCCAGTCGATGCGCCGGGTGGACTCGCCTTGTTGGTAAGGGCGAAATTGCCAGAAACTATCACCTTGTCCGTTTTTTTTGCGCCCATGGACCCCTTGGGCTACCGTTGCCGCCACCCGTTCGGCTTCCACCAATAAAGGCGGAAGTTTCGAGGCTGCTTCTTCAGCAAGATGTATGGCGGTTTTTTGGCTCATGGGCGCCTGTTCAAGCTGTGATCTGGGTAATGAGTTCATCAATGATATGGGTGAGTGATACCCCTTCGGCGCGAGCTGCAAAATTCAAGGCCATGCGGTGGCGCAGGATGGGGGCGGCCAGGGCAATTACATCATCAATGGACGGGCTTAAGCGTTTATGCAGCACACAACGGGCACGCACACCGGACATCAAGGCCTGACTGGCACGCGGTCCTGGCCCCCAGGCAACATGCTTTTTTATGCTGGTGAGGCTGCTTGTTTCTGGTCGTCCTTCGCGCACCAGGGTCAGGATGGCTTCTAAAACTGTTTCACTGACAGGGACATTGCGCACCAGTTCCTGGGCTTCCAGAAGTTCGTCTGCGGTGCAAATACGCTGTGGAACTTTTTCTTCATTTCCGGTGGTGGATAAAAGAATATCGCGTTCGGCATCGCGATCCGGATAGTCCACACTGATTTCCATGAAGAAGCGATCCAGCTGGGCTTCCGGCAGAGGGTAGGTGCCTTCCTGTTCCAGCGGGTTTTGGGTGGCAAGCACGTGGAAGGGTTGGGGCAGGTCATGGTAATGTCCGGCAACCGACACTCGTTTTTCCTGCATGGCCTGCAACAGGGCAGACTGGGTACGCGGGCTTGCCCGGTTAATTTCATCTGCCATTAAAAGCTGGGTGAAAAGCGGGCCTTTGACAAAGCGGAAATGACGTTTGCCATCGTCATCTTCATCCAGAATTTCTGATCCGATAATGTCGCCGGGCATCAGGTCCGGGGTGAATTGGACGCGGCGTTCATCCAGTCCGAGAACGGTGCCAAGCGTTTCGACCAGACGGGTTTTTCCAAGACCTGGCAGGCCGATTAACAGCACATGACCACCGGATAGAATGGTCACCAGTGTTTCTTCGATGACGCGGTCCTGACCGAAAATAATGCCATTGACCTCATCATGGATTTTACCCATGCGCGCGCTGAGTTGTTCAAGTGCCTGGACGGCTTTTGGATTGTCTTTCAATGATATTCACCCTTGTTTAGACAGAACAAAACACTATTTGTGAATTATGACCTGATTTTGAGAAGTGTAACCAACCCATATGACAAAGATATGATCGAAATGACTTAAAACCAAACATTTATCTTTAAAAAGATACTAAAAATCCTGTAAACATCTCTGAACTCGGGGGAGGATAGGGTCAAATGAATACAGCAATGGCGCAGCCGAGCGCCCCAACGATTGAACCGATGTGCGGGGACATTGATATCCGCATTGCCAAGGACGGGACCTGGTTTCACGAAGGTGGTCCTATTGGTCGCAAAGAACTCGTCTGTTTATTCGCCAGTGTTTTAAAGCGCGATGAGTTCGGTGAATATTGGTTGCAGACCCCGGTTGAAAAGGCGCGTATCGAAGTGGAAGATGCCCCTTTTGTGGCGGTGGAACTTTTTATCAATGATTGCGGGGCGGATCAGAAACTGTCTGTGCGCACGAATATTGACGAAGTTGTCTCTATTGGGCTGGACAATCCCATCCGGGTGGAACATGATCCAGTAACGGATGAACCTTCCCCTTATGTGACATTGCGCGCAGGCAAAGGGATGTTCCCCATTGAGGCAAAAATAAATCGCGCTGTGTTTTACGAACTGGTGAGCCGCGGTGTTGAAGAAACAATTGATAATGAGGTCTTTTTCGGCGTATGGAGCAACAACGAATTCTTCCCACTGGGACAACTGGACGACGACTGACGGCTGCGGGTTTAATTGACAAATTCGCAAATTTCCAACCTGCCCCCAATGATATTCGTGGCGACCATGACCTGAACGGATTTAGACCCAAACCGGATAACCGCGAAGCGGCTGTCCTGGTCCCGATCATCAAGCGTGATGATGAACTGACGGTTCTTTTTACCAAACGCACAGATCATCTTTCCAACCACCCCGGTCAAATCAGTTTCCCCGGCGGCCATACGGAAGAAGAGGATGAAACTGCAGAACATGCAGCCCTTCGCGAAACCGAAGAAGAAGTTGGCCTGCCTGCAAGCTATATCCAGGTGATCGGGCAGATGAATGATTATGTGACGCGCACAGGTTTTCGTGTCACTCCCATCGTTGGGCTGATCGATGTGCCTTATCCGACTGAACCGGACCCGCATGAAGTTGCCGAAGTTTTCGAAGTGCCCTTATCCTTTTTGCTGGATACGGCCAATCATCAAAAATGTTCACGCATCTTTCAGGGGGTGAAACGTCATTTCTGGGCAATGCCTTATCACGATTACTTTATCTGGGGGGCTACCGCCGGGATGTTGAGAAACCTATATATGATTCTGAATGAAGAATGAGGTTTCGATGCGTATTTTCCTGCAATATATTCTGCCTCTGGCTTTTCCGGCTGCGCTTTATCTGATCTGGGGCTTGTATCACAAGCGCAAGGCAGGCGAAGACAGTACGGTTGATTTCACAAAAGGCCCCTGGATTAAACTGTTTGCTGCTGGTCTCGTGTTGACAGCTGCAGGTCTGGTGATTATGAACCAGGTCGAAGGGGAAGCACCCGGTGGTGTATATCAACCCCCTGTTCTACAGGATGGAAAGATAATTCCGGGCCATGTTATCCGCGACGATTGATATTTCTAAACAAAGCTGGTTTCAGGAAAGCGCAAGCCAGCGTGTGATGCACGCCCTTCGCCAGGGTGGGGCGGAACCTCGCTTTGTCGGCGGGTGTGTGCGCGATAGCCTGTGTGGCCGCACTGTCCACGATATCGATATCGCGACGACAAGTTTGCCAGAAATTACTTTGTCTTTGCTGGAAGGTCAGGGGATTAAGGCCATCCCGACCGGGATTGAACATGGCACCATCACGGCTGTATGTGAAGGGCGTACCTTTGAAATTACCACTTTGCGCAGTGATGTATCCACTGATGGACGCCGCGCAACCGTTGCATTTAGTGATGACTGGTTGGAAGATGCCAAGCGCCGGGATTTTACCTTCAACGCCATGAGTGTGGATATCAACGGGGATATTTATGACCCGTTTGATGGGGTAAAGGATTTACGCTTGGGCATCGTGCGCTTTGTCGGGGATGCAGAAAGCCGTATCCGCGAAGACTATCTGCGCTTGCTTCGGTTCTTCCGTTTTACAGCCTTTTACGGCAAAGGGTCCCCGGGTCGTGCGACCTTACAGGTTTGTTCTGATCTGGCAGACGGTCTGGATGGCTTGTCAGGTGAAAGGATCTCACAGGAAATGCTTAGGCTTCTGGCAGCGCCCAATCCGGCGAAATGGGTACGCCTGATGGTACGTGGCGGGATTTTATCCCATTTGATTTCTGATGCTGAAGATTCCCATGCGCTGGAAATGATGTGTGCGTTTGAAGACAAACCGGATGCGTTGCGTCGTCTGGCCATTTTGCTTCCTGAAACACCTGGCGCAGTGGAAGAAGTCGTTAAACGCTGGCATCTGTCTAATAAACAAAAAGATCGCCTGATGGCCGCACGTGCCAATAAAGAAAATCTGATCCCGACCCAGCCGCTGGAAGAATTGCGTGCTTTTTTATATCGTTATGGCGCGATCTGTGCGCGGGATCAGTTGTTTATCTATTGGGCGGAAAAACAGTTTAGTGGCATTGGCCCGGCGGAACAGGCAGTGCTTAGCACCATTGATGCCTGGGAAGAAAATCCGGTTAAGTTTCCCATCAAGGGACAGGACCTGATTGAACAGGGTGCGGTGGCCGGACCCGAACTTGGTCAGCAGCTAAAACAAATTGAAAACTGGTGGTGTGAGGGTGGCTGTCAGGCAGACAAGGATGCCTGCCTGAGCTTTTATGCTACTTTATCTTAAGCCTTTGAGACTTCTTTCAAGAAAGTATCGATCTGCGCATTCAGGTCATTGGCATTGTCAGAAACCTGCTTGGCCGAACTAAAGACTTCCGCTGACATCCGCCCGGTTTCTTCGGTTGCCTCAGCCACCCCTTCGATATTGTTGGACACATCGCGGGTTCCGGTTGCCGCCTCATTGACATTGGTGCTGATTTCTTGTGTGGCGCTACCTTGCTGGTTTACAGCTTCAGCTACGCTTGATGCAACGTCATTGATATCCGTGATGGTGCGGGTCACCCCTTCGATCACTTCAACGGCACGCATGGTGTCATCCTGAATGGTGTTGATCTGGCTTGTGATTTCATCGGTGGCTTTGGCGGTCTGGTTGGCGAGGTTTTTAACTTCGCTTGCGACAACCGCAAAGCCTTTGCCAGCTTCGCCAGCCCGCGCCGCTTCGATCGTTGCGTTCAGGGCGAGAAGGTTGGTCTGTTCGGCAATATCGGTGATCATGGAAACCACCTGACCAATTTTCTCTGCCCCATCGGCGAGGCCCTGAATGGTGGTCTGGGCGTCATGGGCATTTTGGGTTGCTTGTGTCGCGATCTGGGTGGAATGATCCACCTGTCTTGAAATTTCCTGAATGGAGCTGGAAAGTTCTTCAGCTGCACTGGCGACGGTTTCCACATTGCTGGTGGCCTGAGTGGCAGCAGAGGCGACCATGGAAGACTGGCTGCGCGCGGTCTCGGTCGCCCCGGACATGGCTTCGGCATTTTCTTCCAGTTTGTCAGCTGCACCGGATAAGCCTTCCAGAGATTGGGCGATATTTTCGCGGAATTCTTCGGTGATACGCAGGCGGCGCACGCTGGTGCGTTCGCGGACACTTTGTTCAATGCCTTGCTGGGCCTGTTCCATATTCTGACGGATGATGGCTTCTTTAAAGCTTTGGATCGCGCGGGCCATTTCACCAATTTCATCTGACTTGTGACGTCCGGCGATCATGGTTTCTGTATGGCCTTGTTCCAGTCGTTCAATGGAGGCACGTAATTGTTTGAGTGGGGTGACCACACTGTGGATCAGGATCATGGCAAAGATGACAATAAAGGCCGCAATGATCAATGAGATCACAAGTAAGGTCATAAAGGCCGTTTCTGCTTTGGCTTCAGTCGCAAGCGCCTGTTCAATCAGGTTTTCACCCATCGTGTTTTCAACCTGCTTAAGCTTGTTGATTTTTTGGGTAATGGTGTCAAACCATTGCGGACCAGTGATGCCTTTCAGATCGTTTGTGGCTGGGCTGGCAATGGCGATGGCACGCATTTTTTCAACCGTATCCACAGCTTCTCCTGAAATAGTGTTATCCATCAGGGCAAGGGTTTCAGGTGTGGCAAAAGATCTCGCCACTTTCATGTAGGAATCCTGAATGGCGATCAGGCTGATCAGGTCTTTCAACAGGGCGGGGTTGAACTGGCCACTGCCGAAGCCAACCGATCCTTTTGCCCGTTCAATGCCTGCACGTTCCTTGCTTTGCAGGAAATTTACAAAGGCGGAAATTCGGTTGGACAGCGACAGATCGTTTGAAATCTTGCTCATGGCAGCGATGGAATTCAGCAAATCGGCATTCAGCGCGGAATAAAATCCAACTTCCTGGGCAACGGTGACAGCTTGCGCGTCTACTTTCTTGCGCATATTCGGCATCTGGTTCAGACGATCACGAATTTTTTCAATCTCATTTTTAAGGCCGAGTTTTTCACCCAGTTTCAGAGCATCGGGGATGGGGTTTAATTTTTCATCGGTGTTTTTGCGCTGGGCAATGACTTTGTCACCAAAGGATTTACCTTTTGACCCCAAAAAGCCAGCAGAGGCTCCGCGTTCTTTTTGAAGTTCATGCACCAGATTACTAAAAGCTTTTGCCATTTCAGAAAGCTGTTCGATCTTGTGCATTTCGCTCATCGTTGCGCGCTTTTCCAAAACGGCAGTTCCGGCAAAATACAAAAGCGCGATCAAGGGAATGACGGCAAGGGCTGCAATCCGGGTACTGAGACGAAATCGATCCAGCAGCCGTTCCAGCAGGCTGGTTTCCGCTTCTTTATTGGTGACTAGACCTGCACGTTCCAGGTCCGGAAGCATTTTATGATCGTGATTGAAGATATGGTTGATCACCCACTTGTGCAGAAACTTCAACAGTTCTTGCCCTGAGATGGTGTCCGGTTCATTGCGATAACGCTCGCGGATGCCTTTCAGGTAATTGAAGCTATCTTCATGGGCGGCCTGATGCATTTGCAGTTTGTCAGTACCCTGAATTTTCTTCAGGATGGCTTCTTCGCGGCCAAAGTGGGCACGCAGATGAACCAGAATTTCATCTAGTGTATCGGCAATTTTATGGGTGTCAGCATTGCTGCGGATCAGTTCATTTAACTGGTTCATCCGACCGACCAGCTGTTGATGATCCGTGTCCAGTTCTTCGACGCCCAAATCAAAAGCATGGTTCCATTCGATTAAGCTATTCTCGGTCATTTTGTTTCTCCCTGTTGGAAGAAAGTGTAACTTACTTTTGAGAGAGAAGGGGAACTAACTTTAGCTATAAAGTATTACTAATTTCGTATTAATACCTAGGTGAAAATACGGAGTTTTGTTGTGGATTAGTTCTGGTCAATTATATGAAAGAAAGAGGCCGTGGTTCTGCCGGACATCAGTCCCATGGGGCCTAAATCCATACCGGATGCATTCTTGGCATGAAAGGGTTGTTGGCCGTTTTCACACAGGATGCTTGCATAATGGAATTCATGCCCGCGCAAGGTTGTCCCTTTCTTGGTAAAGGGCAGGTCATGCATGACTTCAATTTCGCGGTAGCCCAGATGCAGTTTGCGTTTGGCAAAAGATGTTTCCAGATCAAGAATACCTGCCATCTCATAGGTATTACCGTGGCGGTCTTCCAAGGTCTTGCCCAATGTCATATAGCCCCCGCATTCACCAAAAATGGTGGTGCCGATATCGTGATAGGCTTTTAAGGATCCTAGGAAGTTTTTATTGGCAGCCAGTTTTTCGCAATGAAGTTCCGGATAACCACCGGGCAGATAGATGGCATCACACAGCTGGTCCGGCGTTTCGTCTTCCAGTGGGGAGAAAAAGGTTAGTTCAGCGCCCGCCTTTCGCCAATGATCCAGAAGGGCGGGATAGGTAAAGGCATAGGCTTTGTCACGCGCCACCGCAATGCGTTGCCCGATGGGGGCAAAAAAACTGTCGGGGGATGGTTTGGGGGCGAGTGATGAGGCGCTTGCCAGCTGATGGAGCACATCCAGGTCCAGATGTTCTTCGATAAAGTCGGCGGCCTTGTTCAGGAAGGCATCCAGTTCCGGGTGTTCTTCTGCCAGGACCAACCCCAGATGACGTTCCGGCAGGGAAAGTTCCGTTTGACGTGGAATGAACCCCAAGACCTTGATGTCTGGCACATGGGTTTCACAGGCATTTTTCAACAGCTGGATATGGCCGGGCCCACCCACTTTGTTGAAGATCACACCTGTGACATGGACGTCTTTATCAAAACTTGCAAAGCCGTGGATCAGGGCAGCAGCAGATGCGGCTTGCGCGTTGGCATCAATCACCAGAACGACGGGCCAGCCCGTGCGTCGCGCAATATCGGCAGGTGACCCATCTTTGTTGGAGCGGCTGTTGGCAGGCAAAGTTGCACCGTCAAACAAGCCCATTACCCCTTCGCAGATGATCAGGTCCGAGGCATCAGACAAGGTGCTTAGAATGCTGGACAAAGTCTCATCACGCATGGCCCAGCCATCCACATTGGGGCACATACGTTTGGTAGCAGCAGCATGAAAAGCAGGATCGATATAATCCGGGCCAACCTTGGCGGACGCCACATTTATCCCGCGACGGTGCAGCGCATGAAGGGTGGCAAGGGTTACAAAGGTTTTACCGTTGTTGGAGGCAGGTGCTGCAATGATCAGTCCGTTTGTGGTCACCGGATTTTGTCTTTCAGTTTCTGGGCCATGTCTTCAGGGCTGATGCCATGGCGGAAGTGGGTGACGAATTTACCATCCGGTCCCATCAGATATTGGAAGGCACTGTGATCCATAAGATATTCATCCGCCGGACTGCCATCTTCGACGATTTTTTTGTAATAGACCTTATAGGCCTTGGCCGCTTGTTTAATCTGATCAAGCGACCCGGTCAAGCCGATCAGGCTTTTATGGAAGTGTTTGATATATTCAGCCATGACTTCGGGCGTATCACGTTCCGGGTCAACCGTGATGAACAGGGAAATAACCTTGTTGGATTTACGCATGGGCAGGAGTTCAAGTGCGCTGGCGGCGGTCTGTAGACCCGTTGGGCAGACGTCCGGGCAGAAGGTGTAACCGAAATTCACCAGCGTGTAGCTGCCGTGCAGGTCTTCATCAGTGACGGTGTTGCCTTTGTGATCAACCAGTTCAAATGCACCGCCGATGGCGACTTCGCCCGTATTTGTGACGACAGGGTCTTCCAGTAAGTGCGGCAGGCGGACCGTGATCCCGACGATCAGGAAAACGGCAGCAACAGCGAAGTAAAGCAAAATACGCGCGCGTGAATTCATAATTCTATGTCCCTGTCTAACTTATCAGCGTCCAGGCAAGGTAGCCTAAAACGCCCGAATTTAAAATCAACAAAATAGGGGCAAGATCGGTTATGACCGTGCGCCATTTTTGCCCGGCCATATGTCCGGCCAGTCCAACTGCCATTAAGGCCGGAATGGTCCCCAGCGCAAAAGCCGCCATGGCAAAGGCCCCCGCAACAAAATCCGCGCTGGCCCCAGCCGCTGCCAATGCACCATATAGGAGCCCGCAAGGCAGAAATCCAAGTCCTAAGCCAAGAAAATATCCGTTTACTCCGGTAGGGCGGGCAAAAAACGGTTTCAGGATTTTACCAAGGCCATTTGAGAGCGTGCTTTCCTGTTTCTGGTTTGCACCAAACAAGGGAAGGTTGGGGAAGCTGACACCAAGACGTTTCAGCGCATATCCTAGGAAAAAGATCGCGGCCAGCATCAACAGGGCGGCTGAAATCCATTTCATGCCGCCAAACTGGATAGCCCCTTGTGCCAGCAATCCAACGGCCAGCCCCAAGAAGATATAAGTCGTCATGCGCCCCAGATGATAAGGGATCAGGGCCGCCCCCGTCAGACGCTTGAATTCGGACATCTGGTCCAGCTTGATATTTTCAAGCCGGGCCGTAACCTGGGAAAGAACAAAAGGCGCGCACATGCTCATACAATGGGTGGCACTGCCCAGAAGACCTGCGACAAAAAGGCTGATCAGCAGGCTGCCGTTATCTTCAACAACAACGGTGCAATGGGCCAGCCCGGCCTGCAGCATGGTCATGAGCAGCAGTTCTTGTTCCATTTAGTTAAAACACTCCAGCAAGTCCGCTTCCAATCCCACCGTGGGGCCCAGAATAAGCAGGGCAGGGGATTTTATATCAGATTTTGCTAATTCTTCGAAGCAGTTTTCCAAAGTGGTCAGGCAACGTTTTTGTTTGGGTGTTGTGGCATTGGATACCACACAAATTTGTTCTTTCGGATCGCGTCCGGCCTTTAACATTTCGCTTTGGATTTTGGCGATATGTTTCATCGGCATATAAAAGACAATCACCGGGGAACTTTTCGCCAGGGCCTGCCAGTCAACTGCCGGGACGTTCCCGCTTTTATCGTGACCAGTCACAAAACTTATGACCTGATTGGACGCCCCGTCACTAACCGGAACGCCTGCATAGGCAGAACCTGCCACCCCTGCAGTGACGCCGGGGACAATGCGCACGGGTACACCATGTTCAATCAGCATTTTGGCTTCTTCAGCACCGCGGCCAAAGACAAACGGGTCACCACCTTTAAGGCGCAGAATTTTCTTTCCAGTTTTTGCCAGTTCGATTAAACGCAGGCTGATATCGGTTTGTTTGGGTGATGATTTTACCCCGCCGCGTTTGCCCATGGATTCCAGAACGGCTGTTTCAGGGGCAAGGGCCAGAATTTCATCTGCCACCAACGCATCGTGGACAATGATGTCCGCCTTCTGGATTGCATGCCAGGCATAAAGGGTCAGCAGTTTGGGATCACCGGGGCCAGCCCCGACCAGCCAGACACTGCCATCATCAAAATTTGGAAAAGAAATATTCATAACTGCGGTACTAAACTAAAAACGAGTCGATGACAATTTATGTAAAATAGTTATGTTTGAATTATGTCAAAGAATGCTGAAAACAAAACTTTAAGGAAAGGCTGGACGACGGGTGCTTGCGCTACGGCTGCGGCAACCGCGTCTTATCGGGCTTTGCTTAACGGGGAATTCCCCGATCCCGTGACGATTTACCTGCCCAAAGGCCAGACCCCGGCCTTTGTGTTGAATCGTTGTGAGCGCGATGGGGAAACAGCATGGGCCAGTGTGATCAAGGATGCAGGGGATGATCCGGATATCACTCATGGCGCAGAAATCCTCGTTTCAGTTAAAGAACTCCCTGTCGGAAGCGGTGTTGTTTTTAAAAATGGCGACGGGGTCGGTGTTGTCACCAAGCCGGGCCTGCCTTTGGATGTCGGCGAACCTGCCATCAACCCCATGCCACGCCAGATGATCACGGATAATCTGAATGCGGTGAAAGAAAATCCGGACGTGGAAGTTACCGTGTCCATCACAAATGGCGAAAAGCTCGCTCAGAAAACCATGAACCCGCGCCTGGGGATTATCGGCGGATTATCGGTTTTGGGGACGACCGGAATTGTGGTGCCCTATTCCTGTGCGGCCTGGATACATTCTATCCATCGCGGCATTGATGTGGCCAAAGCGACTGGGATTAATCATATCGCTGCCTGTACAGGGTCCACATCGGAAAAGACTGCTGTGTCCATGTATGGATTTGAAGAAAGTGCTCTGATTGATATGGGTGATTTTGCAGGTGGGGTGTTGAAATATCTGCGCAAACAGCCGATTGACAAACTGACGCTGTGCGGTGGCTTTGCGAAATTCTGCAAGCTGGCTCAAGGCGAGATGGATTTGCATTCTTCCCGATCCCGTGTGGATTTATCCAAGCTTGCGGGCTGGATGGAGGAGGCTGGGGGCGCTGATCTGGTGGAACGAGTGAAAACGGCAAATACAGGCCTGGAAGTGATTGAACTGGCACGAGATCATGATATTCCGCTAGGTGATCTGGTCGCGACACGGGCAAAAGAAGTTGCGCGTGCCGTGGTGTCCGGTCATTGTGAAATTGAAATTATCCTCATTAACCGTAAAGGAGAGATTGTCGGTCATGCCCGCTAAGAAGCTGTTGATTTTAGGTGGCACAGGCGAAGCAGCCAAGCTTGCCAAACTGGTTATGGACTGTTTTCAGGATCGACTGGATGTGACGGTCTCTTACAGTGGGGTTACTGGCCATCAACCGGAATTGCCCTGCAATGTGCGGGTTGGCGGTTTTGGCGGGGTGGAAGGCATGATGACCTATATTCGCGAAAACAAGATCGACTATCTGGTGGATGCGACCCATCCGTTTGCGGAAAAGATATCCCAACATGCGTATATCGTCGCCAATGCGATGCAGCTGCCGATCATTGTGTTTAAACGCCCCCAATGGGTGGCCCAGCCGAAAGACAAATGGCTGGAAGTAAACGATATGGATCAGGCGGTTGAGGTTTTAAGCCAATTGGGGGCAACTGCCTTTCTGACCACGGGGGTTAAGGACCTGCATCGGTTTGAAGGGCTGGACGATGTTCAATTGATTGTCCGACTCGTTAACGAACCGAAAGAAGAGTTGCCGCTTGCCAATTATAAAACCGTTATCGGGCGCCCACCTTTTAGCGTGGAAGAAGAAATCCAGCTGATCCGGGACCATAAAATCCGGGTCCTGGTAACGAAAAATAGCGGAGGCGAGCAAACGTCCGCCAAACTGGAAGCCGCCCGACAGGAAAAGATCAGTGTGATCATGATCAATCGCCCGCCAGCCGAACCCCTTGAAGAAACAGGGCAAATAAACGATGTGCTGAAATGGTTGAATGCCCATGGGGCCTAAGCCTTAGCTGGAGCTATGCAAGCTCTACAATGCTGCAATGCGGAAAAAATAATTGTCGCATTGCGGAAAAATACTACATCTACTCTCAACCAAAACATTTTACCGATGAGAATAGATATGCTTTTACGTTACCCAATTACATCCTATGGTAGCCACCATGTTGAACTGACAGGCGGCTTGTTGACCAAATTCGAAGATTTCATCATCGAAAAATTCCAGGCGTTTGCTGAACGTCGCCGTATAGCTTCTGAACTGAACATCATGAGCGATCGTGAACTGGCAGACTTGGGACTGACACGCAATGACATTGCTATCATCGCCGATGGTAAATTCCAGGGCGGTCACGACCAACGCCAAGCCTGATTATATCGGGAAGCTTAAGCGTGCGCGCAAACCTTTCTGGGGGGACACATCCAGTTTGATGTCCCCGCCATGGGTGCGCACCACATCCTGCACGATGGAAAGGCCCAGACCGACACCGCCAGTCTGGATATTGCGCGATTGATCCAGTCGATAAAATGGTTTGAAGACTTCTTCACGTTTATCTTCGGGAATACCCGGTCCGTCATCATCAACGGTCACTTCGATCATATCACTGCGTTGGCCGACTCTGACCGACACATGCTTGCCGTAGCGCCCAGCATTTTCAATAATATTGGTTACTGCACGCCGAAAGGCATGGGGGCGGACCTGCAGATAAATCTGTCCCTCACAGTGATAGTCAATGGCGATGCCTTTGCGTTTCATGGCATTGACGATGCTTTCGATCAGTTCTGACAGATTGGTTTCTTCTGTCTGTTCACCTCCTTCCCCACGGGCAAAGGCAAGGTAGCCTTCCAGCATATGTTCCATCTCGGAAATATCATCGCTCAGGTCTTTGGTGTCGTCATTTTCCCCCATCAGGGCAAGCTGCAATTTCATGCGGGTGAGCGGTGTTCGTAAATCGTGAGAGACGCCTGCCAGCATGCGGGTGCGCTGTTCGATCTGACGTTCAATCCGTGCTTTCATTTTCAGGAATGCAGTGGCGGCCTGTCTAACTTCGCGTGCTCCTTCGGGCTTAAACCGTTCCACGTTTTGCCGCTTGCCAAACGCATCGGCTGCTACAGCCAGGCGACGGATGGGACGCACCTGATTGCGCATAAAGATGATGGCAACCCCAAACAGCAGAAGCGAACTGCCCACCATCCATAAAACGAATACATAAGTGGTCGAACTGAAAAGTCGCTTGCGAAGGGCGGTGACGGCCAGAATCCCTTCTGTCATCTGGACTTCGATGGTCAAGGTTTTTTCATCTTCGGGGGCGATAATATGATAGGGCAGGCCGACCCGTTCATTCAGCGCCAATAAAAAAAATGGATCCGGGATGCTGCCCTGCACGACTTCTTTGGTGTTGGATAGAATCTCACCTGCGCGCAAATTTGCTTCCATATTGAAGCGATTGCGCGAGATTTGAAAGGCGCGCTCCAACCCTTCCGGGCTGGGGTTGTCGCGCACCAGGTCCACCATGGCGCCCACATCACCGGCCAGGCCACGGGCCAGATATTGACTGACTTTATCCCAGTGGGCTTCGTAAAAGACAAAGGCGGAGATCACTTGCAGCAGCACAAGCGGCACCACCAGGATCATCAGGGACCGACCCAGCAGGCTGCGTGGCAGAAAGCTTTTTATAAATGCACCCATTAATGCCCCGGCCTTAAGACATAGCCCTGACCGCGTACGGTTTGTAAGAAACGTGGCAGCTTGGGATCAGTTTCGATTTTACGGCGAAGGCGGGTCACCTGCACATCAATGGTGCGGTCATTGCCTTCAATCCCGGAAAGCTCTGCAAGCTTTTCCCGACTGAGGATATTGCCTGATTGCTGGGTCAGAATGACCAATAAGCTCGCTTCAGATGCCGTTAGATGGATGGGCTCGCCATTACGGGTCAGCGCGTGGCGGCTGATATCAAAGATCAGATCGCCCAGGCGGATTTGTTCCTGATCGCTTTGCGTTTTTTCACGCACGACACGTTTTAAGATATTGTTGATGCGCAGCACCAGTTCGCGCGGCTCGAAAGGTTTGGTCAGGTAATCTTCCGCCCCGCATTCCAGCCCGTTGATTCGGTCCTCGCTTTCGCCCATGGCGGTCAGCATCAGGATGGGGGTGGCGTTGTCTTGTTTAAAGTCTTTAGCGAAATCCAGTCCGCTTTCGCCCGGCATCATCAAATCCAGAACGATCAGGTCGAATTCCAGCATGCTGAGTTTATTGCGCGCATCGGCGGCATCTTCAGCAATACTGACAATGAAACCGCTTTCGCTGAGAAATTTCTTCAGCAGGCGGCGCAGGCGCTCATCGTCATCGACGACAAGAATATGGGTTTCTTCAGTGCTCATGGACGACAGTATGCCATGGCTATGTGCGCTTGACTATTCCTGAGGTGTCTCATTTATATGGGCAAAGCGATCTTTTTCATCTGTAATGCCCATCAGCACTTTGCGAAAGCCTTCAACCGCGTCTGCACCTGCCATCCGGTAAGCTTCGGCAATGCGTCGACTTTGGTTTTTGGACAGCTCATGTTCCAGATTTTGACCTTTGGTGGTCAGATATAACAGACGTTGGCGGCGATCTGTCAGGCCGGTTCGTTGTTCCACAAACCCTTCGTCCACCAATTGGCCGAGTACACGCGACAGGCTTTGTTTGGTGATGGACAGGATATTCAACAGATCTTTGACCGACATGCCGGGGTCACGCCCGACAAAATAAATCACCCGGTGATGGGCGCGTCCGAAATTATAGGATTCTAGGATTTCGTCCGCTTCTGCCGTGAAATCACGATAGGCGAAGAAGAGAAGTTCCATTGCCTGGCGAAGTTCTTCTTCACGTAAAAATAGCGGATTTGCGCGTCTTTTTGTGTCTGCCATGATCTTAATTTAAAATATACGTCAGTAATATTGACATATATGCCTGATCTGGGTACAAGTAGCAACATCATTTATGCTGAAAGCAGTGTAAAAGAAACTAAGTTACATTTTGAAGAGAAAAAACATGTCTAATCTTTCGTTCGATGACCGTGACGGTACAATCTGGCACGATGGTGAAATGGTTCAGTGGCGTGAGTCCAAGGTCCATGTCCTGTCCCATGCGCTTCATTATGGCTCCTCAGTCTTTGAAGGTATTCGTGTCTATGGCGGAAATATCTTTAAACTGAGAGAACATAACGAACGACTGATTGAAAGTGCGAAGCTTCTCGGTTTTGAAATTCCTTACACAGTGGAAGAAGTCGATGCGGCGACGGAAAAGGTCGTGAAAGAAAACAACATTGTTGATGGCTATATCCGTCCTGTTGCCTGGCGCGGGTCTGAAATGATGGGGGTTTCTGCACAAAACAACACAATCCATCTGGCCATTGCTGCCTGGGAATGGCCGTCTTATTTTGACCCGGAAGCCCGCATGAAAGGCATTCGTCTGGATAATGCGCTCTATCGCCGCCCGAACCCGGAAACAGCACCGAGCAAATCAAAGGCTGCAGGTTTATATATGATCTGTACCCTGTCTAAACATGCAGCCGAAGCTAATGGCTATCATGATGCATTGATGCTGGACTGGCGCGGTCAGGTGGCTGAGGCAACGGGAGCGAACGTCTTCTTTATTAATAAAGAGGGTGAAATCCACACGCCGATCCCGGATTGTTTCCTGGATGGGATTACACGTCGCACGGTGATCGGTCTGGCAAAAGATCGCGGCTATAAGATCATTGAACGAGTGATCATGCCGGATGAACTGGGTGATTTTGAGGAATGTTTCCTGACAGGCACAGCTGCGGAAGTCACACCGGTGGCTGAAATTGGCGAGTTCACCTTTACGCCGGGGGATATCTCACGCCAGCTTGTAGAAGATTATGACCGCACCGTTCGTGGCCAGGCACTGGAAGATACGTCAGCGGCTTAACGCTGAATTTCAGATTTTATGAAAAGGGCCTTCCGGTTGGGAGGCCTTTTTTTGCTGGGTCACTTACAATGATCAATGATTGTATAGCAGGCAGTCATGTTGCGTTTCCAGTCCGGGCAGGAAATACTCTCACAGGCCTGACAGAGCTTGCGAATAATTCTTTCGGCCTCTGTGCGCGCTGCGACTTTAAAGAGAGGCTCAAAAGCGTCGGCTGTTTCGTTAATACCGTAGACCGTCACGCCGCTATCTGGTTGTTCGGCATCCAGGTCTAAATGTGGCATGGAAATGCCCATTGGATTTGTTTTCATGGTTTAGACCTCAAAGTTGTACGTGTGGTCAAATTTAACATGTAACAATTCCAAAAAAAAATGGGCAAAGGTAGTGTCAATTGATACTACCTTTGCCATTTTTTAGAGACCTTTAAAAAAATAAGGTAACTTACTTAACAGACGGTGATGTCAGGAATTCTTCTTTGTCCAGCGTCTTGGCGATCTTCTCCAGACGGGCCATGACATTTTCTGCATCAGGATAGTCTTTATGGAGGATTAGATAGACGTTTGTCTGTTTCAGTGTGCTGTATGTAATGTCTTCAATCGGTTGCTGTTCCAGCACTTCAGCAGCCGGGAAGGCATAGTCGATGATGTAGTCAGCACGACCACTGTCAAACATAGAGAATGCTGCATGGTGGCTTGGCGCTGGATAATTATCGACAGCGTTTTTCTCATCTTGAATATATTTCAGTGTTCCGGCATAGCTGTAGCCCCGGATGGTGATCACGCTTTTGCCGTTCAGGTCTTCACGTTTGGTAATCGGTGGCGTGTCTTTTTTATGGAAGACGCGGATTTCAACAAGGGCAACCGGGTCTTTACTGACGAGACAGCAGCCCTGGAGAATCGATTCTGCGTTTACCAGCATGGAGAATTTGGACGTTCCATCGCGCAGGTTGGCAAACATGCGTTTTGCCGGATAGTCCTGTGGGTGCCAGGGGATGCCAGCTTTCTCAAACAGGGGGCCTGCAAGCTTGACGAGCGGGTTCTTGAGTTTTCCTTCGGCGTCACGTTCTGTCGTCCAGACAGAAATGTCAGGGTAAGCATATTCGATTTCTTCTACAGCCTGGGCGGTCAGGCTGGATAATCCCAGATATAGTGACACAGTTAGTGCGATCGTAAGTGTTTTCCACAATTTGTTGGTCGTCATTGTGTCCTCCTCAGTTTTTTACAATCATGTTTATCACATGAATCAGCGTCGGAATATCAATCGGCTTTGTGAGGAAATTGTTAAACCCTTCTCGTTTACCGCGTTCTATGATCTCCGGCTGTACGTTGGCGCTGAGCGCAATAATGGGTATGTTTTCACATTCTTTGTGTCGGCGCAATTCTTTCAATGCCTCAAACCCATCCATCCCCGGTAGATTTAAGTCCATAAGGATCATGTCAAGGTTTGACTTCAAGGCGAGTTCTATGCCGATTTCTGCGGTTTCTGCCTTGATAAGTTCGGCACCTTCAAACTTGTCAAAAATTTCACTGACCAGCTGCATATTTTCAATGTTATCTTCCACATACAGCACACGACAGGGTTTCAGGCTGCTGGGAATTTGAATATGAGACTTGGTGTTGGCCGCTTTGGTCAGCTGTGCTTTCTCTGCAAGCAATTTGAATTCGACCCAGAAGGTGCTGCCTTCGCCTGGTGTGCTTTCCACGCCGATATGACCGGACATGAGTTCAACCAGTTTTTGTGTGATGGTCAGGCCAACGCCTGTGCCTTCCGTCGCGCTGCCTTCTGCTTCCAGTCGGTTAAAGGGCGTAAAGAGCATATCCAGATGTTCACTGGAAATGCCTGGGCCTTCGTCCTTGAAGGAAATGCGCAGCCAGCCATCATCAACTTCAGACAGGGAAACCAGAACTTTTCCCTCCTTGCGGTTATATTTAATCGCATTGGAACAGAGGTTCATTACAATCTGGCTAAAGCGGGTCAGGTCAGCAGAAATTTGTTGTTCGGCTTTGATATCGCCGTAGTCAGCAACCAGTTGAATTTCATATTTACCTGCAAGCGCATCCAGCAGGTTCAGACTTTCCTGAACCACATGGACGGGTGAGATCGGCTCCATCGACAATTGGACTTTGCCTGCTTCCACCTTGGCGAGATCAAGGATTTCATTGATCAGGCGCAGCAGGTGGTTGCCCGCATTGAGGATCTGGTGAACATATTCAGTCTGATGTTCATCCAGTGCTTTTTTCGGGTTCATCTCCAGCAATTGCGCAAAGCCTAGGATACCGTTCAGCGGCGTGCGCAACTCGTGACTCATGCTGGAAATAAATTCAGATTTTGCCTTGTTGGCGACTTCGGCCAGACGTTTAGCCTCTTCCAGTTTTTCCTGATAGGCAATCTGCTGTGTAATATCACGTGCGGCACCGCGATAGCCTTTGAAATTCCCAACTTTGTCGTAGACCGGAACGCCGTTGAATTCGACGTAATAAGATCGGTTCTGCGGGGTTACCAGATGATAGTTGAAATCTTCAATGGGTAGCTTGTTTTCCAGCAATTCATCATGCATCACCCATTTTTCTTTATCTTCATCCGTTTCCAGATTGGCGGCGATTTCCAGACGCGATTTGCCAATCACGTCTTCCTGCTTCATGCCGGTGACTTCATAGAAGCGACCTGAGACATAAGTGAACTTAAAGTCTGGCCCCATTTCCCAAAACCAGTCAGAGGCAGATTCAGCAATATCGCGCAGACGCTGTTCACTGTAGCGCAGGGAATCCTGCACATATTCACGTTCTACAATTTCCTGCTGCAGGTGCTGGGTGCGCTCATGAACGCGCAATTCCAGTTCCGCATTGATGGTCTGCACTTCTTCATAGGCATGTTGCAGGCTGCGGTTACTGTCCTGCAGGTCCTTCATCGTCTGGCGCAGTTTGTTTGCCATATGGTCAAAGCTATGTTGGACCAGATCGATTTCGTCTTCTTTGGGGTCTTGTGCATAGCGCTGGTTTTCATCAGCGGCGACAAGTTCAGTCGTCAGTTCTTCTACCTTGTTGGATAGGACAACAATGCGGCGGGCAATCAGACGATAGAAAATGGTGAACATGAACAGGGCAACGAAGAAAGTCTTCACCCCGTTACTGATTAATATGCCTGCGGCTTTAGAAAGAACCCGCTCATAAATCGCATCCAGACTGGCGACAACATGGAGCTGGCCGATCTCCATAATCTCACCGCGTTTATCATAGGTCAGGGGGTATTCACGGTTGATGACATTGTGGGAAACCTGGGCACCTTTTTCCCATTTGTTTTTCTGGTTTGTCGTGACGACGCTGGCATATTCGATATTGCGCAAATTTTCCAGAGCTTCAAGGGACAGTTTGATCTGTTCCTCATCAAAGCTCCACACGCTTCCCGAGATTGTGGGGACATTGACGCTGACATTATTCAGCGTCTCATCCAGATCACTGCGTTGCTGCTGGTAATCAATGACAAGTTGTACGGCTGTGATGAAAAATGTGATCAGGGAACTGAAGGCGATAATCATCGTCATCAGCTTCTTGCCGATCCGGTTTCCTTTTTTCAAAAAGGAAGGTTTACCCCCCATAGTCAGATTACCCGCCTGCCTAAATTAGTAAAAATCATTCACGTGAATGACAATGGTATCAAACTATTACAACAAAAGGGAAGCATTATCACGTCTTTAAATCTGTTCAATGCATGGAAGAATTGGAGATTAACCTAATAAACCAACAATCCCCCCGGTTAGGGCGGTTGCAAGCGTTGCAGAAATGACAGATTTAAACCCTAAATCGATAATTTCGCGCCGTCTTTCCGGGACCATAACGCCCAATCCACCAATCATAATTCCGAGACTCGGCAGGCTTGCAAATCCACAGAGACCATATAGCATTATCAATGAGGTACGTTCAGTTAAAGGCATTTTAGCCATTTCCAGATAGGCGACAAATTCGGTCAACACCAGGCGGGTACCAAGAAGCTGTCCGGCCATGAAAGATTCATCCCAGGGAATACCCATCAACCAGGCGATGGGGGTGAAGGCATACCCACTTATGGTCTGAATGGAAATTTCCTCGCCAAAGAAGGCTAAGGTCATGTTCGCAAGGTGAACTAAAGCAACCATAACGATTAGCATGGCAATGATGTTCAGGATGAGGGTAATGCCTTGTACGGTTGAATTGACTACTGCCTCCATGGCGGTGTCCGCTTCGGCCGGGGGCGTGACATTTTCAGCCTCTGTGTTTTCTTTGCCGTCATCCGGGACCATCATGCGTGCAATCATGATGGCGGCAGGGGCGCTGATCAGGGATGCAGTCAAGATATGCCCCAGTACATTATCAATAACTGGGCCGAGAATGGCAGCATAAAGCACCATGACGGTGCCAGCCACCGTGGCAAGCCCGCAGGTCATGACCATAAACAGTTCAGAGCGGCTGAGTTTTAACAGATAAGGACGGATGAAGAGCGGGGCTTCGACCATGCCGACAAAGACGTTGGCTGCGGCACTGACGCCAACCGCACCGCCAATACCCAACGTGCGACGCAGAACCCAGGCGAAACCGCGTACGATGGCGGGCAGGATTTTCCAATAAAACATCAGGGCGGACAGTGCGCTCATCACCAAAATCAGCGGCAGGCCGCGAAAGGCGAAAATCCAGGCCGCCCCTGGAAAGGGCTCGTCAAAGGGAAGGGGGCCACCGCCAATGAAACCAAAGACAAGGGCAGTGCCTTTTTCCGTTGCTTCCTGTAATGCGAGAACGACAGAGTTCAGACCGACAAAAGCCGCCTGAAAGGGCGGGAATTTCAGCAAAAGAACCGCGATGACCAATTGCAAGGCAAGGCCTGCAACAGGTGCTTTCCATGAAATTTCTTTGCGGTTTTCACTCAAAGCCCAGGCGATAAAGGTCAGGGCGATCAGGCCAAGCAGGCTTTGCAGGAGGATCATGTTTACAGTGGATCTTTTACGGTTAAGGCATCAAAGGAAGGATCGATTTTTGCACAGCGCCCGGCTTCATCGCAAATGATTACTTTCTGGTACTGGCCTGTGGCAAATGACGGGGTTATGGTCATCTGAACCGCGATTGTGCATAGGGCAAGGGCAATGACCGTCAAAACGGCATTTTGATAAAATGTCATAGACTTATTCCTTTTCGATGGTGAGTTCGTTGTCGGAACTGGAACAATCATCAGATCCGATATCGCCAATGCTTTTACAGCCATGTTCCCCGATGAAGTAGGTGCCAAGTAAAGGAACATCAAATTCAAACCCGAAGCTGAAGGCCGAAACGGCGCCTTCTGAAACGCTGACGGTTGTTGTTCCTGATGTGGTGCTGTTACTGAGGATGGAGCCAATGGAAATGCGTGAATCAAGGCTATCGCCACTGGAACTGATCCCAAAGGAGAAGTTGTTGATGTCGCCCACGGTGATGTTCATGTCGATATTGCCAGATAGGGTTGACCCATCATCGCGGCTTTCAATATATCCCACTTGTGTGGTGGCGGAATTGTTATAGCCAAGCGCGCCGACAAACATGGCTCCGACCGTAATATCCATATCCACATTGCCGCTGACAGGCGCATCAATTACGCCAACAAGAGCTTCGGCCGAGGCGTTGGATCCAATGGCAAAAACGGTGGCATCGCCAACTGTAATATCCATATCCAAATTGCCACCCACATCGGCATTTACGTCACCAATTTCAATATTGGCAACGGTTTCTGACCCAAGCGAAGCAGCGATCAGGGGCCCGGTATCAATATCCACATTGGTGTTGCCCTTGATCTCCGCATGGATATTGCCAACTGAAATATCAGCGGTGGATTTATATCCGATGGCAGCAGCAATGGCACCGGTGACATCGATGTCGATTTTGCCACTGCCGTTCAGCACACCGTTGGACCCGAGATTCCCGATGGTAACCTCGGCCGTTGTTTTTTCCCCGATGGCAGCGGCGATGAGACCTTCTGCATCCACTGTATTCACATAGGCGCCCCCCACCGTCCCGGACACATTGCCGACAGAAATGGTAGATGTACTGTCATCACCAATGGCTGCACTGATAGCCCCGTCTGCAGAAACCCGGTGGCTCAGGACACCTTCGATGGTGCCATCCACGTTACCAACCAGGAAATTGGCTTCGGTGTTGTTGCCGATGGCTGCGTTGACGGCCAAGGGAACGTCTGCTTCAAGGGTGATGCCGTGTTTGGTGGAATCGGTGCCGTCTGCTTCGATATTGCCAACCTTGGCATACGCCACGGCCTTGTTGCCGATGGCGGCGTTCACAATCCCCGTGGCATCAACGGTTAATTGTTCATTGCCACTGACGTGCCCACGGGTCACGCCGATATCCATAACGGCGAGAGATTGATAGCCAATGGCGGCGTTGACCGCACCGATGGCAATCACGCTTTCATTAACGGTGCCTTGAATGTCGCCTTCCAGTCCTCCAACATCAACGTCAGCTTCACTGTCATAGCCAATGGCCGCATCCACCAGGCCGGTTGCCCAGATTTTATCAGTAATGCTGCCTGCGATGGTTTGTTTGCCCCCGTTGGGATTACCGATAATTCCGATATATTCACGCGCTGTCGTATCACTGCCAATGGCGGCGGATACGGCTTCGGATGCCCAGATCCATTCTTCAATAGAGCCAATCACTTTCAATTCACCTGTCTGGGCGACCGATGTATATCCCAGGCTGGTCAGGATGGTTTCTTTTTCTTCGTCCGTATCATTGCTGTCGCTACTGTCACTGGAGGAACTGTCGCCAGAGCTGGAGGAGGTCACATTGTCTGCATCACTGACCGTGCCGTCAATATCGACGGAGACAACCACATCCTGTGCATCTTCAAAAGCGGCTTCGATTTGGGAAACAGCGCTGTCTTGTTGATTATCCACTTCATCGTAAGCTGACGTCCAGGCGTCATATTCTTCCTTGGCGGCATCAGCTTCGGCCTGTGCCGCATCTTTATTCGCCTGAGCTGATTCTTGTTCTTTAATACTATCAGCGGTTTGAACTTGCTTATGATCGCATTTCGTTTCGATGCCTAATGTATACCAGGTCTTGTGACAGTTATAGGAAATGGTTTCATATTCTGCATCAGGGATGTCAATGTCATCGGCGGTCTTTTGCTTGTCGATATAGTCATCGTACGCGCTGTCTTGTTGTTCACCGACCTGGCTTTTGATGGTGGTAAAGGCCGCTTCTGTCTTTTCGATGATGGTGTCTTCGACCGAGGACAGGCTTTGCGACATGGAACTGGATAGATCATCCAGCGATGTGGAAACCGTTTCGGTGATGCTGTCGGCGGACTGATCGACAGTGTTTGAATAATCGGTCGAATTGTCATAGGCATCTGAATAGTCTTTGACGTCTGCCGTTTCTGTCAGGTCTTCATCGACATTGGCGGTGGCATTTGCATCTGCATCACTGGCCGCATCGGCTGCGCCATCTGCGGCTTCATCCGCACCATCGCCCGCACCGTCTGCCGCATCACTTTCATCATCAACCGATGCATTGGCCGATTGGTCCACATCCTGCGTGGCAGATGTACCATCGACACTGTTATCCACCTGTCCGGTCTGATCATTAACGCTGGCATCAACGGCCTGATCATCGACACTGGTGCTGCCTGTCGTACCATCCCCTGTTTCATTCAGGCTGGTGTCATAATTTTCATCAATGGCTTGGGACAATTGATCGGCAAATGATCCGGTGTTCAGGCTGGCAAGTGTTTCATCCAGGTTTTTATTGGCGTCCGCGCCCTGATTTTCCCGGATGGTTTCTGCTTTTTGGTCGTAATTACTGTCAAAGACTTTCAGTAATGAGGAGATTTCCGGATGGTCGGTATTAATTTTGGCGGAACTGAGCGCGGTTTCCACTTTGGAGCGCGCAATCGACATGCGTTGGGATCGATCTGATGCGGCAATTTGCGGAGAGATATTTTCCGCTGCACTCTCCTGATTGGCGCTAAGCGCAGCGGCAACCTGTGCTGTCACATTCTGTGCGATGGAGGCATTGGCGTTCGTACCTGTACCTGCTGTTTGATTGCCTGATTGACCAGTTGTTGCCGTTGCGCTTGTCGCCGCATTTGCCGCACGTGAAATGGCTTCGCTAATCGTTTCAGCGGCTGACCCCGTGCCATCGCCCACACCGTCACCTGCGCCATCGCCTGCGCCGTCAGCGGCTGAACTGGCATTGCTATCTGATGTCAGCGCTGCGGTAATCGCTTCTGTTACATTGTTTGTGATACTGTCTGCAGACACAGAAGCGGTGGCGGAAGAGACCGTTTCGCTGACCTCTTCTTTTAAATTATTTTCAACTGACGAGGCAAAATCGGACGTGAAACTAAATCCACTGTCCGTGTTGGAAGAGGTTGAACTGCTTGCACTTTCAACATCCGGGCTGCCGAGGATTTGTTTGAAAATTTCTTCGTCAAACTCATCATCATTGTCATCGGATGTTTTATTGGCGAAATCATCGCTTAAGGATGATTTGACATCCTTGGTTTCAGCCGTGCTGTCATAGGTCGCACTTTCGTCAATGATTTCCTGTACGGTTTGATCCAGCTGTTCAGGACCCAGCAATTTATGGGCTTCATCTGCCCCTGCTGGGGTGATGGTCAGGGCCAACAGGCCAAGGGTTGATACCCCTAACCTATTGTTCTTTACCCACATGCAACCACCGTTTCAAAGGACCGGCACCCGTGCCTTGCTGAATATCTTTTACGTCCTGTTTGGATTGAATAAAGGCTTTTTCAAACAGGCGGTAATCGACCGATGTATTCGGGAAGAGACCATTTTTCACCCGGAAGGCCGCGATTTGAGTTTGGAATTCAGCGCTGGCTTTGCCGTTGATGATGGTGTTTTCATCCATCTTGATCAGACCCTGACGGTCCATTTCATAGGCGATGAATTTGACGCGTTCTTCATCGGACATTTCTTTATACTGGTCGCGAATGGCGGTGCGTGCCACACTGCTTTGGTCCAGATGTGCCAGGCACTGTTCAAATGGGACGTTATAAAGCTTGCCCATTAGTTCAATCAGGCCAACTTCCACGAGTGATCGCAGTGCGCTGCTGAGTGCGCCTGCACGGTTTTCGTTATCACTGTAAATCCCGCCGACTTTGGAAAAGCTGACGGTGAATTCAGTGGAATCGCCTGTTTTCATCACACTCATGGTATTGGAGGATGTGACACCCGGTAAAATCTGATAGTTGCTGACTAATCCCAAGTTCAGATCAAGTGTCACCGATTTCAGGCTAATGGAATTGGAATTGGAAAGGCTCGCACCCAAGAAGCTATCAAGTTCATCACCTAAAGCTTCTTCACCCAAATTCAGGCTGTTGCCTTTCTGATGGCTGAACGGGCTGGAATTAATCTGGGTCACGGCACCACGTACAAAAAAGTCTGGCACGCGCAGGTTCTTCTTTTTGGGATGCGAATTATGCAGAGCCACGATGTTGGGCGTGCGGCGATCATAAGCAACAAAGCGCACGATGCCATTTTCTTCGGACATGCGCGAAAGTGCAGAGACTAGCATTTCTTTTGCACCAAAGCCGGCAGAACCATTGGCTTCGGAATAATCCGGGATATCGGCAAGGGTCAGATAGATGGTCTGAACCTTTTTATCTTTCAGCATCCGTCCCATACAGACAAGCCCGTCAGAAAATCCGGTAAGCGCACGCACGGGTGCTGAAACAGGATTTTCTTCCAGCACTTCGCGTGGCACTTTTGCCTCGAAGGTGGAACACCCGGCAAGAATAGAACTGACTAGCCCGATAACGGCAAAATTTTGAAAGCGTCTGCCCACGACTCTTTCTCCCCTAAGAAATGGCCTTATTTTAGTCTTCTATAGAAAATTAGCGGCAATTATTCCCGGTGTTGACCACATCACCTGCGATGATGATATTGATCTCGCCTGAAAAGCTGCTGTCCACAGTCTGGTTTGCAATATCAACAGAACCACAATTGACCTGACTTCTGATCTGACTTTCCAGATCGGCCAACGCATCCAGCTGCCCATTGCTATAGACATAGGTAGACGACCCGGTTGCCAGTTTAGCCCGGGTTTTCAAAATTTTCATATTTGCACGGTCATCCAGAACCTGGCTGAAGCCTTCTGCACTGGTCAATATCAGTAAAGCCAGTGCAGAGGTCAGGATGAATGCTGTACGCACTGTCATGTCTTAACAGGCGTTTTTGGCACCGATTGTTCCGATTTTCTGGTCGGAACAGGATTTGTTACCAATGGCAGCAGATACGTCTTGTGCAGCTTCAACAGCGATTTCGGTGTCGCCTTCGATTGTGCCGCTGTCAATTGCACCGATTTCCTGTGTTGCAGAAGACTTGTTACCGATTGCGGCAGATACATCTTCCTCAGCAGAGATGTTCAGCTGAACGCCACCTTCGATGGTTGGGCCTTCATCCTGTGCGATGGCCGAGAAAGAGACCAGTGAAAGTGCCAGTGCAGAGGCTGCGAATAGTTTCATCATTATTTAAACTCCCTTGATGCGCTATTGGTGGAACTATACAGAGGTATTATGTGCACGGAAAAGCTTTTTTTCCATATAGTTGTTATTAAGCGCATTTGAATCATTTTATAATAATTCTATTGAGTAAGCCTGTGATGAATTCAATTGCAGGGGTACTGCGTTGTTGTTAAGTAGTCATATGCAATGGACCCTACATACCGAGGCTGAGATGCCTGTTGAAGATGAGATTATCTTCGACCTTGTTGCTCGCGCACTGGGTGAAAACTGGACGACCCGGTCTTCTCACCAGTTGCGACTCGGTCACACACATATTAAAGATTTGTCTTTATTGGCTTTTTTGGAAGGCAGACTGGTCGGGACCGTGCGTCTCTGGCCCATTCAGGCGGGCAATGCGGGGGATGCCTTATTGCTGGGGCCGTTGGCGGTGGAACCATCGCTTCAGGGGCTTGGTCTGGGTAAGGCCATGTTGAACCTGGTGATTGATCTGGCTAGGGCGGCAGGCTGGGGCGGTATTGTCCTGGTGGGCGATGCGCCTTATTACGAACGCGTCGGTTTTAGCGCCAAACCCACCTGGCATATGCGTATGCCCGGACGGTATGATCAGAATCGCCTGTTGGGGATTGAACTGATCGAAGGCTACCTTGAAGGCCATGACGGTGTGATTACGCGCTGATGACAAGGTAAGGAAACCGTCACCTTAGCGTCTTTAAACTGTCATGACTGATATGTTTGACTGACCCAATTTAAAATATCGGGGATAGTTTGTCTTGCATATTCTGATTGCGACGGATGCGTGGCATCCACAGGTAAATGGTGTCGTGCGTGTTTTAGATACATTGCGTAGCCGTTTGATGGATAAAGGGTTTGAGGTGACGGTCATTTCACCCGGGGACTTTCTGACCATGCCATGCCCGGGATATGCGGAAATTCCGCTGTCGCTTTTCCCGCAGCGAAAAATGCGATCCATGCTGAAACGTTTGCGTCCGGACGTGATCCATATTGCAACGGAAGGCCCCATCGGTTGGGCGATGCGCAAAATCTGTTTGAAAAAGGATCTGCCTTTTACGACCGCCTATCACACCAAGTTTCCGCAATATGTGAATGAACGTCTGCCGATCTCGCTGGAACGTTTGTATGGCGTTATGAAGAAATTTCATGGACCGTCCAAATGCGTCTTTTCCCCATCAGCCACAGTGGCAAAAGAACTGAAGGCCTTTAATTTCGACAATGTGTTTGAATGGTCGCATGGGGTGGATACGGACACCTTCAGCCCGCAGGAAAAGGATTTCTTTGACTTGCCGCGCCCCATTCATATGTATATCGGGCGCATCGCGGTGGAAAAGAACATTCCTGCTTTTCTCGATCTGGATTTACCGGGATCAAAGGTCGTGGTCGGGCCTGGCCCCATGCGCGAAGAATTGATGGCAAAATATCCCGATGTGACCTTTCATTTGTCTTATAGCGACCGGGAACTCGCTCTTTGTTATTCCGCAGCTGATGTCTTCGTCTTTCCCAGCCTGACCGATACCTTTGGTCTGGTGATGGCAGAAAGCTTGGCTTGCGGTGTGCCTGTGGCGGCATATCCCATCTCCGGCCCGCTGGATGTGTTTGGCGAGACGGGGCCGTGCGATACGCCGTTTGGGGCCTTGCAGGACGATTTGGGCGAGGCGATCAAAATGTCTTATGACAAGCTGATCCCCGCGTGCCGCAGCCATGCGTTAAACTTTTCCTGGGACCGAGTGGTGGATGAATTCCTGCAGAATATCGTCCCCATTGATCCGGAATTAAAAGACAAACGCTGGAAACTGCGCAAACATGCCGCGCGCTTTACCGTCAGGAAGGCGTCTTGACCACGGATGCCGCACAGGTCTTGAATTCCGGGATTTTACCGTAAGGGTCCAGTTCTGGGTTGGTGAGAAGGTTGGCGGCTGCCTCTTTGAAGCAGAAGGGGATAAAGACCATACCCGGGGGTACATCGCGGTCTGGGCGCGCATGGATATCCACGCTGCCGCGTCGGGTGGAAACGGTGATGTAATCCCCTGCATCCAATCCCATATCGGCAATGTCTTTCGGGTTGAGGCTTGCAACCGGTGTACCTTCGATCTGATCCAGTACATTGGCCCGCCGCGTCATGGCCCCCGTATGCCAATGTTCCAGCATGCGCCCGGTGGTCAGGATGAAGGGATAGTCCTGGTCCGGTGTTTCATCCGGCGCAATCAAATCGGTTGGAACGATACGACCCTTTTTCGTCGCTGTCGGGAAGCCTTCGCCAAACAGGACCTGCTGGTCGTTGGGGTAGGTTGCGCCGTCTTCTTTTTCAAGACGATCCCAGGTGATGCCGTTTAGCGAATTCATGATGGTCGCCATTTCGGCAAAGACATCCTGCGGGCCTGCATAAGTCCAATCCAGCCCCAGATGTTTTGCCATTTCAGTAATGATCCATAAATCCTGACGGGCGTCGCCCGGTGGGGTGAGCGCCTGTCGTCCCATCTGGACCTGACGGTTGGTGTTGGTAAAGGTCCCTGTCTTTTCAGGGAACGCACTGGCGGGCAGGATGACGTCGGCATACATGGCTGTTTCGGTTAAAAAGATATCCTGCACGACCAAGTGTTCAAGCATGGCTAGGGCTTTGCGCGCATTGCCTGCATCTGGGTCTGACATGGCCGGGTTTTCACCCATGATATACATGGCTTTCAGCCTTGAGGCCTGAATGGCATGCATGATTTCCACGACAGTCAGGCCGAGCTCTGTATCCAGTTTCTGCCCCCAGATTTCTTCGAATTTATCGTGATTGGCCGCAACGGGCTGGTAATCGGGATAGACCATGGGGATCAGCCCGGCATCCGATGCACCCTGCACATTATTCTGGCCACGCAAGGGATGAAGCCCGGTACCTTCCCGCCCGATCTGCCCGGTGATGAGCGCGAGCGTGATGAGGCAACGGGCGTTATCGGTACCATGGACATGTTGTGATATACCCATCCCCCAGAAAATGAGGGAACGATCTGCCTTGGCATACAGGCGGGCAATGGTGCGGATTTCATCAGCGTTGATGCCGCAAATCTCGCTCATGGCTTCGGGGGTGAAAGGCTTGATGGTCTCAACGAGTTTGTCAAAATCAATGGTGTTGGCGTCGATATAATCTTTGTTCGTTAGCCCTTCGTCGATGATTGTATGGATCATGGCGTTGAGCAAGGATACATCAGCGCCCGATTTAAACTGGATCATATGATCGGCAAATCGGCTGAGAGCTTGTCTGCGCGGGTCCATGACGATCAGCTTGCTGCCCTGCTTGACGGCATCTTTGATATAGGTTGCCGCAACCGGGTGGTTCTGTGCCGGGCGTGCCCCGATGATAATGATCACATCGGCTTTCAGCGCGTCCATGAACGGCGCGGAAACAGCAGCTGATCCGATCCCTTCCATGAGGGCGGCGACGCTGGAGGCATGACAGAGCCGTGTGCAGTGATCCACATTGTTGGTGCCAAATCCCGTGCGGATCAGTTTCTGGAAGAGATAGGCTTCTTCGTTTGACCCTTTGGCGGACCCAAAGCCGGCGAGTTCTGACGGTTGATACGTCTTGAACCCGGATGCTGCTTTTTCAAGGGCTTCGTCCCAACTTGCTTCGCGAAAATGTGTCAGCGGGTTGGACGGATCCATCTGTTCTTTCGGTGCATCCTCTTTGCGGATCAGTGGTTTGGTTAGGCGTTGCGGGTGATGGATATAGTCAAAGCCGAAGCGCCCTTTGACGCAGAGCTTTTCATTGTTGGCCGGACCGTCACGTCCTTCCACCTTGATCAACTGGTCGTCTTTGATGTGATAGGCCAGCTGGCATCCGACCCCGCAGAAGGGACAGAGGGACGCTACTTCTTTGTCGGCTGTCTGGCTGGGTACTGCTTTGCCTGTTTGCGGATCGCGCGGCAACAAAGCCCCGGTCGGACAGGATTGCACACATTCCCCGCAGGCCACACAGGTGCTGCCATCCACCGGATCATTCTGATCAAAGGAAATGACAGATCGGCTCCCACGAAAGGCCATGCCCAACACATCATTGGTCTGGATATCCTGACAGGCACGCACACAGTTGGTGCAATGGATGCAGGCGTTCAGATCAACGGCGAGGGCCGGGTGGCTGTAATCGTTTTCAATTTTATCACTGGCGGGGAAGCGAGAGGTTTCAATCCTCACCTCATCCGCCATTTTCCAGAAATGGGATTTTGGATCCGGGCAAGCGTTTCGGGCGGGCTGATCCGCCAGCAACAGTTCCATCACCATTTTACGTGATTTGGTCACCCGGTCTGAATGGGTATGGACCACCATGTCTTCAGTGGGCGTGCGCATGCAGGAGGCAGTCAGGGTGCGTTCACCTTCGACCTCCACTACACACAGGCGGCAATTGCCATCGGCTTTATTATAACTGTGATAGCCGGAACAGAGGTGCGGCAAGGTTTGACCTTCGCGCTTGGTGATGTCAAACAGGGTTTCGTCACCTTCAGCAGTAACTGTTTTGCCATTGAGCGTAAAAGAGATCATGCGAAATCCTCCGCAAAATGGGCAAGCGCTGTCAGCACCGGATTGGGCGCAGCTTGACCCAACCCGCAGATGGAACTGTCCTGCATCACCGCGCTCAGTTCCGTCACCAGATCATAGTCCAGCGGTCCGGTCTTCAACATCATGGCGATTTTCTCACAGCCCACCCGGCATGGGGTACATTGACCGCAGCTTTCATGATCGAAGAAGTTCATCAGATTGATGACCACATCCTTCATATTATCCTGATCAGACAGGATGATGACGGCAGCGGAGCCAATAAAACAGCCATGTTCTTCCAGCGCACCAAAGCTTAAAGGCAGGTTGGACTTACTCGCAGGCAAGATACCCCCGCTTGCGCCACCCGGTAGATAAGCTTTGAACTTGTGTCCCTCCAGCATGCCGCCTGCCATCTCGATCAACTCAGCAACCGTAATATCGACGGATGCCTCATAGACACCGGGGTTCTGCACGCGACCGGAAAGGGAATAAAACCGCTTTGATCCGGCCTCAATGCCGTCGGCCATAATCTCCTGCACCCGCCAGAGGGTTTCCACGTTATTGACCAAAGTCGGGCGACCAAAGAGACCGCTTTGCGCTGGGTAAGGTGGCTTGATGCGCGGCAGGCCTCGCTTGCCTTCCAGACTTTCCAGCAAGGCGGTTTCTTCCCCGCAGATATAAGCGCCTGCCCCGCGGCGCAGATGGATGGTTTTGCCTGTTTTGATCTTGGGGAGTTCGGTTTCCAGAATTTTGCGCACTGTCTTATATTCATCACGCAGGTAAATATAGATGTCGTCTGCCTCAATCACATGGGCGGCGATCAGCATGCCTTCCAGCACTTTATGGGGATTGGTTTCCAGACAGTGGCGATCTTTAAAGGTGCCGGGTTCGCCTTCATCCGCATTGACGACCAACACACGATTATTCGACGCATTGAGCAAAAAACGCCATTTTTGTGCAACGGAAAATCCCGCACCGCCTAGGCCGCGTAAACCGGCCTCATCCAGTTTCTGCAAAACCTCATCGGGTTCAGACAGGGGCGCGTAGGTGTACTCTTCATATCGGATATAGTCCGGCAGGTTGATCGGATCATCACTTGAAAAAGAAACAGGTGCATCGGCGCAACTGCCGACACAAGGCACACCATAGCCTTCCTTCACACCAAACAGGCTGCAGGTCAGGCTGGTGCAGGCTTTCTGTCTGGAACGCTCTTCACCAATGGGGAAATGCGCATAGAAGGTCGCGACCTCATAGACTTGGGCTTGCGATAAGTTCATGGCCTGGGCAAGGGCAGCGATCAGGTCTTTGTCCAGTTGATGATAATGATCCTGCACGCGGTGCAGGTTCTCAATCAACAGGTCAGCTTGCGCCGCATCGGCACCTAATAATGCCTGAATTTGCTGCACCAGATCCTGATCGGTCTGGCGTCCTTTGGGGAAGAATTTCTTTTTCATGCGAACAGCTTATCAAATATTGTCAACTTTCACGCCTGTTTTTTTAAAGACAGTGCGAAGGGCAAAGCTGGAACGAATGCGCGTCACACCGGGCAGGCGCGATAGATAATTTCGGTGAATCTGCTCAAACCCTTCCGGGCCTGCACAGGCAATGCGCAACAGATAGTCCGCATCCCCCGACATAAAGTAGCAGCCGCGCACATCCGGGCAGTCTTTCACCGCATGTTCAAAAGCATCGACCACGTCTTCCCCCAGATTCCCGAGCGTGATTTCCACGAAGACATTGGTGGGTTTGCCGACGGCGGCCTGGTTCAACAACATGACGTACCCATCAATGAAACCGTCATCTTCCAGCCGTTTGACCCGGCGCAGACAGGCAGAGGGGGACAGGTTGATGGTTTCTGCCAGATCAGCGTTGCTCATGCGGCCATCGCGCTGCAGCAAAGTCAGAATCTTACGATCCGTTGCGTCTAAAGCTTCCATGTGAATATTCTTCTCTAAAATATATGACTAAACGCATGATATTCTAAAAAATGTCGATTTGGCAACCAATTTAGACAGCACATTTTGTCGGTGTTGAATTACCTTAAGAGGCATCAAATATATAGATAATACCGTTGCAGAATTAGGAGAGACTTCATGTTAATCGGTGTTCCAAAAGAGATCAAAAACCATGAATATCGTGTCGGGCTGACACCAAGTTCCGTTCGTGAAATGTGTGCCCACGGCCATAAGGTCATGGTGGAAACCAACGCCGGTGAAGGCATTGGATGCGCGGATGAAGATTACATCAAAGCAGGTGCTGAAATTGTCGGCGCAGCCAAAGATGTTTTTGATAAAGCAGAAATGATCATCAAGGTCAAAGAACCCCAAGCCGTCGAGTATGAACAACTAAGCGAAGATCAACTGCTTTTCACTTACCTGCACCTGGCACCGGACCCTGCACAAACAAAAGGTCTGGTAAATTCCGGTGCGACATGTATCGCCTATGAAACAATTACCGATAACCGTGGTGGTCTGCCACTGCTTGCGCCGATGTCGGAAGTGGCAGGTCGTATGTCCATCCAGGTTGGTGCCACAGCTTTGCAAAAAGCCCATGGCGGCCGTGGTATGTTGCTGGGCGGTGTACCTGGCGTTCAACCTGCAAAAGTCGTCGTCATCGGCGGCGGTGTCGTAGGCACAAACGCTGCACATATGGCTATGGGTCTGGGCGCAGACGTTACCGTTCTTGATCGCTCCCTTAGCCGCATTGCTTATCTTGACGATGTATTCGGCCCGCGTATGAAGACCCAGTATGCGACCGTCGATGCAACGGAAGAACTTGTGTTTGATGCCGATCTGGTTGTGGGTGCTGTCCTTGTCCCCGGCGCAGCCGCACCAAAACTGATCAGACGCAATCAATTGTCCTCTATGAAAAAAGGTTCCGTAATCGTGGACGTGGCAATTGACCAGGGTGGTTGTTTTGAAACCTCCAAAGCGACCACCCATGCTGATCCAACCTATATTGTTGATGATGTGGTTCACTACTGCGTGGCAAACATGCCAGGTGCCGTGGCCCGTACCTCAACATTTGCTCTGAACAACGCGACTTTGCCCTTTGCGTTAGCTCTGGCAGATAAAGGTTGGAAACAGGCTTGCGCAGACGACCCCCATCTTCTCGCAGGTCTCAACGTCCAAGGCGGCCGTGTGACTTACAAGGCTGTTGCGGATGACCTGGGATACGACTTTGCTGACCCGGCAGGTCTTATCGCAGCCTAAACGACTACATTAAAAAAGCCTCCCTAAAGCCGCCCTTCTCCCAAGGGGCGGCTTATTTTTTTGGAAAATAAAATAATTTTGTTTATGTTTTGTTCTTGATTATTGATGCCAAATGTGACACATAGAATAAAGTCAACAGGAGAAGTGTGACCATATGGTCCGCTTCTTTTTTTTCGCGAAA
This sequence comes from Terasakiella sediminum, assembly GCF_033100395.1. Lineage (NCBI taxonomy): Bacteria > Pseudomonadati > Pseudomonadota > Alphaproteobacteria > Rhodospirillales > Terasakiellaceae > Terasakiella > Terasakiella sediminum. The sequence continues at coordinate 252,690 of NZ_JAWLVJ010000002.1, forward strand.
GCCGCATCCCATTGGTTTGGGAGGCGGCTTTTTTTATTTTTTAGTCATGAGATAAGGAGATTGAACATGGGAATGTTTGATCAAGTAAACGACTTCTTTTCGGTAGGAAAAACAATCAGCCAGTCAAGCAATACGCAGCCAGACGATGTCTTGAAAACCAAATCGGCTTTGGCACAGACAGGTGACTATAAAATTCCTGATTTTGGCATCACGGACATTCCGGACATGGGGATGATTGAAGGGTTAAAGAGCTTTCAGAAGAAAAACGGTCTGAAAGTTGACGGTGTGATGAAACCACATGGCCCGACTGAGGCCAAACTTGGGGAAGCAATGGGGCGACAGGGCATCACCAATAATGAATTGTTGAAGGCTGTTACACCGAAACCAGCGGCAAATCAAAATGTTGTGCAAGCAGGTCAGCCCGAAACAAAGATATCAGGGCCGAAGAAGTCGGGTGATGACGCGTGGGCGCAAGCATCGCAACAGCAGCCTAAAACGGCTATTATACCATCGGGAAAGACTGTGCAAGAGCGTATCGCTTCCATGATGTTGGATAAACGTTATCAGGATAAGCAAGATACACGTTTAAAAGATCATATTGTGCAGCAATTCAAAAAAGCCTTTCCCGATGAAGTTTCATATGATGAAACAGGGAAAATGAAGCAACCGCAGGCGGTGATTTCTCCAGACGATGTTGAACCTTTTGATCCCGACGGCGAGCTTCAAGCAAATGTTATAAGGGCCTCACAGGAAGCGCCTGGCGATGATACTCAAACGGATGAAAATGCTGATTTTTGCAAAGGGCTTGCGCGATCAATTGAGGAAGAACGAGCTTTTGTAAAAGAATACAGCACGGAGTTGATAAATGTGGATTATGATATTCGGAAGATGAAAGATGATATTGAGAAGGGAAGGCAAGATATCGAGCTGGGTTTGGCAAGTTATTTAACTTCCATTGGAAAAGATATTCTGTCAATTCCTTGGACCAACATACCAGGCATTATTGCAGCAGCTGCAAATGCTGGTTTTGGTGGTTCAGATTTACTCATAAAATACGAGCAGGTGAATATTATGATTCATCGAAAATTACCTTCACTGGAAAGGACAAAGGCTAGGTTCTGTTGACAAAGTGCTTTACCCAAACCCGAATTGATGTGACCTGAACGAAGCCGAGAAAGCTTAACATCGTTTTGTCATATC